>CALQBB020000175.1 GCA_943328715.2 Polynucleobacter meluiroseus
ACACCGTATTTAGATCCATCTAAGCTGCGATTTGATAAATCAGCTGCCATTTGTGACACTTCCTTATCAATGACCTTAGAGTTGGCATACGTAGCTGAACCGACATCATCCAAATAATCGGTGAATGTTTTGCGGATGGCCAAATCAAAATTAACCGTCAATTTATTCCCTATGGCAAACTTCACCCCCATTCCGAGTGGAACGCATAATTGGTAATTTCTGTATGGTTTTCTGTTTGCAATCGATGTTCCTTGTCCTTCGGTGGACATCGGCTGCAAGGCCACTAAGGAATCCTTGTACATCGCCATTGGATTCATGTAAAATCCACCCAATTGAGCTAACAAGTAAACGGTACCGGCATTTTTATTTCCTTTCCCAAAGGTAAACGGAACGTAATGGAATTCTAGTCCACCGGCAACTTCGTGAATAACGGAGCGAAACTCAAGGTTTCTATTGACAAACAGCGGATTCGAGCTTTCTTTGTCGTAGGCTTCCACTTTTCCGTAGAGGTAGTTAAAACGCAGGGTGATTCTTGGTTGCAAATTGTAGCGGTACATGAGTCCACCAGACCAATTGCTTTGATAAAATGGTTTAAATTGATTGAGGTCTCCGATGTAATACATCTGTCCCACATTCAAACCAAATTCTGACATAGAAAAAAAAGTCTTGCGCTGGGCTTTAAAGCTTCCAACGCAAGACAATATAAGAAACATAAAAATCAGTTTTCGCATCGTAGTTGATAACGTATAAACTTACAATTTATTACGCTTTTCCGCCACGTTTACGATCTCCTTCTTTCAAAAAGATTTTACGGATACGTAAGTTTTTAGGTGTAACCTCCACGTATTCATCGGATTGAATGTATTCTAAACACTCTTCCAGACTAAATACTTTCGGTGGAGCCAAACGAACTTTGTCATCAGAACCTGATGCACGCATGTTCGTCAGTTTCTTTGTTTTCGTTACATTCACACACAAGTCACCTGCACGAGAGTTCTCACCGATTACTTGTCCTTCGTAAATATTCTCATTTGGCGCGATAAAGAATTTACCACGTTCTTGAAGGTTATTTAAAGAGAATGGAATGGATGTACCTTGTTCCAAAGAAATCAATGATCCATTTTGACGACCTGGAATCTCCCCTTTGTACGGTTGGTAATCCAAGAAGCGGTGATTCATGATTGCTTCACCAGCAGTTTGTGTCAATAAGTAATTACGTAAACCGATGATTCCACGTGAAGGAATTTCAAAAGTCACGGTCATACGCTCCCCTTTCGGAACCATATTTTTCATTTCACCTTTTCGACGCGTCACTGCTTCAACAGCTGTTCCACTATGTACTTCTGGTAAATCGATTGTTAATTCTTCAATTGGCTCACATTTTACGCCATCCACTTCTTTGATAATTACTTGTGGTTGTCCAACCTGCAATTCATACCCTTCACGACGCATTGTTTCAATCAAAACAGACAAGTGCAATACACCACGTCCGAATACCATGAATTTATCCGCTTTGTCGGTGTCATGAACACGCATTGCCAAATTTTTCTCCAATTCTTTTTGCAAACGGTCTGAAATGTGACGAGATGTCACAAACTTACCTTCTTTACCGAAGAATGGTGAATCGTTAATGGAGAACAACATACTCATTGTTGGCTCATCCATTTTGATGGTTGGAAGTGGTTCTGGATTTTCAGCATCACAAATAGAATCTCCAATCTCGAATCCTTCAATTCCTGTTACAGCACAAAGGTCTCCAGCTTGAACTTCCGTCACTTTCATGCGCTCAATTCCTTCGAAAACAAATACTTCTTTGATTCTGTGTTTTTCCAAACGTCCATCTGATTTCGCCAAGATGATTGGTTGATTTTCTTTCATCACACCTCTCGACAAACGTCCAATCGCGATACGACCAACATACGAAGAGAAATCCAAAGAAGTCACCAACATTTGTGTATTTCCTTCTTCGATTTTACGCGGTGGGAAATAATCCAAAATACAATCTAACAAAGGAGTAATGCTGGTTGTTGGTTTTTTCCAATCTTCCGACATCCAACCATTTTTCGCTGAACCGTAAATGGTCGGGAAATCTAATTGGTCCTCATTTGCATCCAATTCGAACATGAGGTCGAAAACTTTTTCGTGTACTTCTTCTGGTGTACAGTTTTCTTTGTCCACCTTGTTGATCACCAACAATGGTTTCAATCCCAAAGAAAGTGCTTTTTGCAAAACGAAACGTGTTTGTGGCATCGGACCTTCAAAGGCATCCACCAAAATACACACTCCATCCGCCATGTTCAATACACGTTCAACCTCTCCTCCAAAGTCGGCGTGACCTGGGGTATCAATGATGTTGATTTTCGTTCCTTTATACGTTACAGAAACATTTTTAGAGACGATGGTGATTCCACGTTCGCGCTCTAAGTCATTGTTATCCATGATCAAGTCACCTGTTGGACGATCACGTTCGTTGATCATTGTTCCTGCTTCAATGATTTTATCCACCAATGTTGTTTTACCGTGGTCAACGTGGGCAATGATGGCGATATTTCTAATTTCCATAATACTATTATGATTTTTTGTAGCTACTTAATTGAGTTTCTAATTATGAACGTTTGCGGTCTCCACCGAACGATTTTCTTTCTCCGCGTGGACGATCTCCGCCCTCACTTTTACCGAATCCACCACTACGGCTAGATCCACCTGTACTTCCTCCTTCAGAACGACCAGCGTAACCGCCGCCACCTGATCCACCAGAGCGTCCAGCGTAACCGCCACCGCCTGATCCACCAGAACGTCCAGCGTAACCTCCGCCACCTGATCCGCCTGAGCGTCCAGCGTAACCTCCGCCACCTGATCCACCTGAGCGTCCAGCGTAGCCTCCGCCACCTGATCCACCAGAGCGACCTGAGAATCCTCCGCCACCTGAGCGAGAATCACCTCCAAAACGTCCGCGTCCACGTCCGCCTTCGCTGCGATCTGATCCACCTTCTTTTTGTGCAGTAACTTCTACGTTCACTTGGTGTCCTTCGAAATCTGTACCATTTACATTTTTCAAGATTTTCTCTGTGTGCTCTTGATCTGCCTCAAAGAATGAGTAAGAAGTCAATAAGTCAATGCGTCCAACTGCTTGAGAATTCAATCCTGTTGCATCACAAACAACTCTTAACAACGCTCCTGGATTCAATCCATCGCGTTTTCCAAGGTTTACAAAGAAACGTGTTTTTCCTTCTTCACGAGTACGATCAGATTTACCACCTTTTCCACGTTCACCACCACGATCATCTCTTGCTGCAGCATTTAAATCTCCTGCACGATCATAATAGTTAATGAAACGATTAAACTCAGTTGAAACGAAACGTTTGATGATGTCTTCTTTCGACAAACTTTCGAATGCTTCCAAAATTTGCGGCATAAACTTCGCGATGTCGTCTTCTTTTACTTCCGTTGCAATGGTTTTGTTAATCAATTTCATCAATTGAATTTCACAAATTTCCTCTGCATTTGGAATTTCACCAACGGTAAACGTTGTGCGCATTTGACGTTCGATGGCTTTAATCTTGCCAATCTCACGTCCGTTCACTAACACCAACGATTCACCTTTTTTACCAGCACGAGCCGTACGACCACTTCGGTGCGTATAGTTCTCGATATCATCTGGTAAATTGTAATTGATGACGTGTGTAATGTTATCAATATCAAGTCCACGTGCAGCAACATCTGTCGCTACTAGGATTTGTAATTCTTTCGAACGGAAACGGTCCATCACACGATCACGCATTGCTTGCGTTAAATCTCCGTGTAGTGGTTCTGCGTTATATCCTTCGCGACCTAATTTCTCAGCAACTGTTGCTGTTTCATTTTTGGTACGACAGAAAATCAATCCATAAATTGATGGATTAAAATCGATCAAGCGTTTTACTGCTTCGTAACGATCGCGTTCC
>CALQBB020000176.1 GCA_943328715.2 Polynucleobacter meluiroseus
CATGGATCGATTTTGACCAAAATGGAAACTTTGATCCTTATGAATCCATCGGATCTTGGACCGGAACACCACCGGTTGCGATTTCCACGTTTACCTTCTCTGTTCCAGCAAATGCACAAAACGGTACGTCGCGTATGCGCGTCATGCAACGTGAAGCAGGAACCTTACCCTTGGATCCTTGTGGGACGTACACATGGGGGTCAGTGATGGACTTTGGAATAACGATTGGAAATGGAATTGATTGTACGGGATATATTGGCGACGATGTGAATGACCCAATCAATATTACGGCCTTACCATTCACGGATTCGCGCGATAATTCTTTCTGTTATTCTAATAACAATTACGTTTATCCTTCTCCAGACATTTACTATAAATTAACCCTGAATCCACTCATTCAATCTGTGCACGCTTCTCTATGTGGTGCTTCTTTCGATACCTTTTTAAGTGTTGTCGATATGAATGGAAACGTCATCGCATTTAATGACGACGTTGTGGAATGTGGTAGTCAATCAGCATTGACATTTGAAACTGCTGGATTAGGATCTCTCTACATCATCGTAGAAGGTTGGGGAAGTGAAATGGGGAATTATACCTTGACACTCAATGCAGCGTATGTTGGATTAGAAGAGGAGCTGTTAACAAGTATCCGTGTTTACCCGAATCCAACGAATGGAGGTGTGCGCTTGAATCAATCCATTGGAAAAGCGACCCTGTACCATGTAAATGGAACAGAATTAGCCACATACGACACTGATGAGTCGCTACAGATAGACTTAACTGACTTTCAAGCAGGAAGCTACTTCTTGAGATCAAGCGATGGTCACGTTTCTCAACAAATTATTTTGGTGAAATGAAGTGGTTGGTAACTCTTATTTTTTGCGCATTTTCCTTGGGAAGTCAAGCGCAATATTGGATTCAAAAATCATCCTTTGGTGGTGTAGGAAGACATCGTGCGGTTGGATGTGCCACAGAAAACAAAGGATATTTAGGACTCGGACACGTCAATGGTTCCGGAGTTGATATTTCGTACAAAGATTGGTGGGAATATGACCCATCCTCGGATACATGGTCACAAAAAGCAAACTATCCATTAAATAACCATGGAGCCACAAGTTTTGTTGTGAATGATCAACCTTGCGTCGGTGGAGGTTCTGCATTGAATGGAGAATTTTTCAAATTCGACCCCGTTCAAAATACCTGGAATCCGATTGCGGCTTGTCCATTTTTTAATCCGGGTGACACGCAAGGATTTTCGGTAAACAACAAGGGATATGTCTACGTTGGCCAACAAATGGCTGAATATGATCCAAGTACAAATAGTTGGAGTTTGAAAGCAACGCCTCCCGTTACCTTTGGTTCATGGTCGTGTTCTTTTACCATTGAAGGAAGTGGCTATGTAAAAGCGGGAACAAAATTGTTTGAGTACAAACCAATACACAATACGTGGACCCAACGTGCAGATTTTCCCGGCTCGAGTACCGGTGGAAGTTATGGTTTCTCCATATTACAACGTGGCTTTGTGACGTGTGGTTATGTCGGTGGATTAAGCACCGTTACAGATCAAGTGTGGTCATTTTATCCTGGAACAAATACCTGGCAAATGGAATTGGCGTTTCCAGGAACGAACCGAAGATTCCCAGTGGCATTTGCCATTCATAACCGAGGATATTTTGGCACTGGAACAAATGGGATTAACTTGAATGATTTTTGGCAATTCAATCCAACGATCAATACCTCGGGAATGGAGGAACAAAATCCGATCTCATGGAACGTTTACCCGAATCCAACGGCTGATTTTCTGCATATTCAACTGAATGAAGACCTTGATCCAAATACCGTTGGTGAACTACTCGATTTGAGCGGCAAGTCTGTTCTTCGTGTTACCTTAACTTCAGGGGAAAATGAGATAGATGTTCAATCGCTCATGCCAGGCACCTATATTTTCTGTGTTCAACATCAGGGAGTGAAAACAACGAAACACATCAACATCTTCTGATATGGCAAAAAGAGCGTATTTGTTGGTCGTTTGTCTTTTACCCATATTGGCATTGAGTCAATATAACCAATGGACGAAAAAAGCAGATTTTACGGCAGGAAAAAGAGAACGCGCTGTTGCCTTTTCCATTGGTGATTATGGCTATGTCTCCACGGGAATTGATACGGCAGAAATTTTATTGAAAGACCTTTGGCAATATGATCCCAATGCCGATACATGGATGCAAAAAGCAGACCTTCCTGGCGCCGCTAGACGAGATGCAATCGCATTTTCCGTGAATGGAAAAGGGTACGTTGGAACTGGAATCGACAATGCCAACGCCTTGCTGGGGACAAAATTGAAAGACTTGTGGGAATATGATCCCACCACAAATTCCTGGACCCAAAAAGCGGACTTCCCAGGTTCTGGTGGAAATGGCATCTACTTCGCCACAGCTTTCTCTGCGGATAACAAAGGGTACATCTGTGGTGGAAAATGGGGTCCAAGTCTGTACTCGAGTCAATTATGGGAATACAAACCAAGTTCCGACCAATGGATTCAACGTGCGAACTTTCCTGCAGGAGTACGTTATCAATTAAGTTCTTTTTCCATCGGAAATCAAGGATATGTTGGACTCGGAGCAAATCAAGATGTGTATAAAAAAGATTTCTATCGCTATAATCCGGGCTCCAATCAATGGACCCAAATTGCGGACTTCATCGGCAGTGAACGTGGAAGCGCTTGTTCTTTCTCCATCAATAACCGTGGATTCATTTGTTTGGGTACAAACGGGGGCTTATTGGGCGATTTAATCGAATATAATCCAGAAATCAATGAATGGGAGGTCCGCTGTGCTTATGGTGGCAGTGAACGCAAAAACGCCATTAGTTTTGTGGTCAATAACCGCGCTTTTGTTGGACTTGGAAAAGGATACTCTGGAAAGAAAGCAAGTATTCAGGAATATGCTGCGCCTAACTATGCAAATTTGAACGAAACGGAATTGGCTTGTCAGATTTATCCCAATCCAAGCAAAGGAATCCTTCGCGTAAGCACAGAAACCTACATGGAAGAAATTCAACTGCTTGATGCCTTTGGTAAATGTTGTTACCGTCAAACGTTGAGTAAGTCAAACTTTTTAGAATTAGACTTAACACACTTTCCAACAGGTGTTTATTACGCAAGAATCCTGGTTTCAAACGGACTATATATTCAAAAACAAATCATAATTGAATAGGATATGAATAAGTATATTTTAGGATTCGTTTTGTTTTTGCTGGCACAGGGAGCTCCTGCACAAGACTATTGGTTTTCACGCGATACCGTGAAAGGTTCACCGAAATCTGCGAGCTGTGCTGTCTCTTTGCCACAAGTTGGATTAATCATTGGTGGACTCGACGACTTTGGGTTCAAGCGTAAAATGTATTCGTATTCGCCTTTTCAAGATGATTGGGATGAGGAAGTTTCACTTGGAGGAGCTTCTGGGGATGGCTTGGAACGCGCATCTGCATGTGCCTTCACGCTGAACCACGAAAACATGCAGAAGGCGTATGTCTGTCTCGGTCAAACACAAACTGTTGCCTTCATGAAGGACATGTGGGAATTTAATCCACAGACAGAGACTTGGTCGCAAAAAGCAAACTTTTCAGGAACAGCAAGAAGGCAAGCCGTATGTTTTACTGCTGCAAATAAAGCATATGTTGGAACAGGAGAGGACGCGAGCGGATTGAAAAAAGATGTTTATGCCTATGATCCAAATCTAAATGTTTGGAATCAGGTCGCTGATTTTTCTGGAACTGCTCGTCGAGATGCTGTTGCATTTGAATTAAACGGTTATGGCTTTATTGGAACCGGGAATGACGGGACACTTAAAAACGACTTGTGGATGTACGATGTTCAATCAGACACATGGATTGATAAAGCTTCGTTTCCAGGAACGCCTCGTGCAGGTGCTGTCGCTTGGGG
>CALQBB020000177.1 GCA_943328715.2 Polynucleobacter meluiroseus
ACTCAAGGTGTTTCCCAAAGTAAAGGGACTCGATAAGGCAAGGGCGCAGGGACAAGCCACAATTAAAATGGAAACGATAACCGTCATTATTTTACTTGGATCGATGAACGCCCAAACGATACCTGAAACGACTGCTACGATGATTAAAACGACTAAGAAGTAGCGTGAAATTCGGTCTTGGTATCGTTCGAGTGTGTTGGATTCTTTTTTATCCTTGGTTTCGTTCCACAATTGCGTTAAATGACTGCGGTTCGTTTCTGATTTAACAGTCAATTCGATGCTCATGCCTATTAACTTTCCACCCGCATAGATTAACTCTCCTTTTTTCTTCGTGACTAATGCCGATTCTCCTGTCACAAAGCTAAAGTCCAGCTGCGCTTCAGCCGATATCAAAATACTATCACATGGAATGATTTCTTCATTTCTTACTTGAATTTGATCTCCTTCTTTAAGCTGCTCGATGGGAATAATTTCTGTTCCGTTGTCTGATAAACGATGAATAGCTACTGGAAAATACGAAGAATAATCCCGGTCAAATGAAAGGGATTGGTAAGTTCTGTTTTGAAACCATTTCCCAATTAACAGGAAGAAAATGAATCCGGCAAAGCTATCCATATAGCCAGGTCCTTGCTGTGTAAAAATCTGATAGGTGCTTTGTGCGTACAGTGCGAGAATTCCTAAGGTAATGGGGACATCTAAATTGATGTTTCGACTTCGGACGGCTTTATAGGCGGATACATAATATTCGTTAGCGGAATAAAGAAATACCGGTAAAGAAACGATGAAGGACAGATACGCCGTAAAATTTCGGAAAGATAAATTGTCTAGCGTGATGCCAAAATAATCTGGGGCACTCCACAACATGATGCTGCCAAAAGCAAATCCAGCGAGTCCAATTTTCAATAAAAATGATTTTTGAACGCCTTTCACTTCTGTTTTTCGTCCAAAATCAGGTTCATAACCGATGAATTGCAGTAAATCGGCAATTTCGGAAAGTGTGATGGAATTTCGGTCAAAAACAATGGTTGCCTCCTTTTTGGCGAAATGAACCTGAGAAGTGAGGACGTTTCCATTGATTTTGGAAAGATTCTCTAGCAGGTAAATACACGAAGAACAATGAATGCTCGGTAAGGATAATTTTACACGGGCAATTTTTTCATCTTCGTATTGTATGTAGCGTGCGCGAATTTCGGGGATGTCTAAAAATTGGAATTTATCGCTGCGTCCTCGGTTTGGTTTGATTCCAGGTGTCTTCTCAAATTGGTAAAAATCCTTCAGTGAATTTGAATTCAATAGTGAATATACATTGGCGCAACCTTGACAACAAAATTCCTTTTGATCCAGTAGGATGGAAGGGCTTGGAAGAACATCTCCACAGTGATAGCAATTTTCCATGTTTAGATGGTTGCTGAAAATAAAGGTTTACCGCCTTGGTAGTTATGTAAATCCAAGTCAAACGCCATGCAGATATTCCGGACAAACGGATAACCTTGTTCCGTTACTTTGATAGTAGATTCATTGACGGTCACAAGTCCATCTTCGACCAACGGCATTAACTTTTCGCGAATAAAATCATGTGTATCGGTATGTTTAGATTCTGTCTTAAATGTTGTTTCGAAATGACACATCAAATCCAAAATGTACCCACGGATTTCCAGTTCTAATTCATTGAGTAGGTGTCCACGGAAAACTGCTAATTCTCCTCGGTTGATTTGTTCTTGGTACGATTCGACCGTTTTGTCATTTTGTGCGAAGCCGGTCCAGCTATCCGAAATCGCGGACATACCAAGTCCCAGCAAGAACTTTGTTGTTTGCGTGGTATACCCCATAAAATTGCGGTGCAAACGTTTTTCATGAAATGCCAGTGCCAATTTATCGCTTGGTAAGGCGAAATGGTCCATGCCGATGGCCACGTATCCACAGGAGAGCAACTTTTCACAAGCCAACTCATACAGCGCGCGTTTTTCACTGTCGTGAGGTAAATCTTGTTCATTGTATCCACGTTGTCCTGTTCCTTTAATCCATGGGACATGCGCATAGCCATAAAGTGCAATGCGTTCGGGATGTAATTGAATGGTGTAATCGATGGTTTGCTCAAATCCAGCTAAGCTTTGATGAGGCAAGCCGTACACTAAGTCATGGTTGATGGAAACATAACCTATTCTTTTCGAATGCGCATGTACTTCTTGAATTTCTTCGAATGTTTGCATGCGATGAATCGCTTTTTGTACTTTGGGATTGTAATCCTGAATACCAAAGCTCACGCGTCGAAAACCAAAATCATAGAGCGTTTGCAAATGCAATTCGCTGGTTGAATTCGGATGCGCCTCGAAACTTAAATCGCAAACTTGTTGGTCAATTTGATCCATTTGAAAAATTCCCTTCAACAATCGAATTAATTCGGATGGATGAAAAAAGGTTGGTGTCCCGCCACCGAAATGCAATTCAGAAATTCGAATGTCTTTTGGTAGGTGTTTTTTGTACAGTTGCCATTCCTTTAAAACCGAATCGATGTATGGTGTTTCCACTTCATGATTTTTTGTGATGCGCTTATGGCAACCGCAAAACGTACACAGGGACTCACAAAAAGGTAAATGGATGTAAATGCCAATGGACGCATTTGGAAAATTGTCGAATGCAGTATCAAGTTCTGTTAACCATTCCTCTGAATTCAGTTGGTCTTTTTTCCAAAATGGGACCGTTGGATAGGAAGTATACCGAGGTCCAGGAACATTGTATTTTTGAATTAACTGTTTGGCATCCATGGGACAAAAGTAAAGGCTCCTTTTTGTTGAAAAAATGACCTTCATCATATTTCAAAAAACCGATTAAAATCCGTACATTTGGTAGACAAAATCCAAGGAAATGCTAGAGAAATCACACAAACACATTACTTGTTCGACTTGTGTTGGCAGAAAGAATTCACTACTTGGGGCTTTGTGCAATGATGAAATCGATCATGTTAACGCTCATAAGGCATGTAACTACTACAAAAAACATCAATCCCTGTTTTTAGAAGGTTCCTTTCCAAGAGGAGTCTTTTGCATCAATGAAGGAATGGTGAAAATATTTCAGCGTGGGGACGAAGGGAAGGAGCAAATCATCCATATCGCTAAGACAGGTGAAATGGTTGGATTTCGATCCATGTTTAGTGAAACTCCATACCGTGTTGCTGCCGAAACTTTAGAAGAAAGTAACATTTGTTTTATTAGCAAAGAAGACTTTTTAAATATGATGGATTCTAATCCTGTGTTGCGTAACGGAATCATCAAAGAACTTTCTCGCGAATTATCTGACCGAGCAGATTTCATTACCAATATGGCGCAAAAATCGGTACGTGAACGCTTGGCTTTCACCATGATCATCCTTTTGGATATATACGAGAAGGAACCAATCAATTTATCTCGTGAAGATTTGGCCAATTTTGTTGGGACGGCAACGGAAACCCTAATTCGTCTACTAAAGGACTTTAAAGAGGAAGGAATTATCGAAGTTCACACACGAAAAATCAGTGTGCTTAACAGAGAGAAATTATTTGCAATCGCAGGCAAATAACGTTATTTCTCACAAATAAAATAAAAGTTTTCTAGCAGGATATTTCCGTAGTTCCCAGAAACCTCCGGGTGGAATTGAACTCCGAAAATGGACTTGGATTCGTGTTGCATGCATTCATTAATACAGGCATCTGATGCAGCCATTAATTTGAATTCAGGTGGAATGGTAATGTGTTCACAATGATCTTCCATCATTTCGAAACAATCTGGAAGTCGGTTGAATAAAGGCGATTCCTCGATGATTTCGATCTCTTGCCAATCGCGGTCCTCCCGCATTTTAGCACCTTTTGCACCGTAAAGCAAACCTATTAATTGATGTCCAAAACAAATGCCTAAAATTGGCTGTTGGTAGGATTTTAACCAGTTCACATGTTCCAC
>CALQBB020000178.1 GCA_943328715.2 Polynucleobacter meluiroseus
AGAAAAAGTTGCGATTGAAATCATTCACATGCGTGCAGATTCCATTCAATACCGCTTGAAGAAAGATGGATTCAACACAAACATCGATTTGATATTTGTACAGTCACTCCTTGGCATAAAAGCTTTAGAGAGTCAAGCGTTTCAACCTGTACAAAATGGGTTTTCTGACGGTGAATTATCCGAGCTGAAACAGATTCGAAACAATTGGTTTTTAGTTGGCAAGGATCCATTTGTCATAAGTTATTTGAAGGATAGTTTAGATAAGCCTTCCACATACAGAGAATTAAGTTCCGATTATTTATGGACTAGTCCAGATTTAGCTTCAGTGGAAGTTTTTAAAGCGCATGTTCGATATCAGTTTCAAAAAAAACAGGGTAACAATCAAAAGGAATTAAAGGATTGGCTCCGTGGATTGAAAGACCACCGCATCGCTTATCAAGAGGGGACAGACAGTACCGCAAGCACACAATTACTTTTACTGAAGTACAGTGCCTATTCCAAGAATAAACTGCTCGCTCAGATGAAAAAACGCAAAGTGATCTTCCCAAAACAGCTTTATTCTGATTACTACGCAATGGCTGTTGTCCCACAAGCAAAAAATTATGCGATGACCAAATCATTTCTACTGTTTTGGAATGAAAAGGCGAACAGTTCTAAGTTTCTTCAGCACTTTGGCATGACTGCATTGGTTCGAATTAAAAAAGGAAAAGGTTTCTATATTTCTCCTGAGGAAATTCTTGCCTTACTTTCCAAAAGAAACTAATCCAGGTTTTAAGAAGAATTGATTCTTATCCGTAATTTTGTAATCTAAAATCGGAAAAAATGTATCCACCAGAATTAGTACAACCAATGAAAGACGACCTAACGAGTGTTGGGTTTGAACAAATGACAAATAGTGCAGAAGTAGACCAAGCAATTAACGAAACTAGCGGAACAATGTTAGTCGTTGTTAATTCTGTTTGTGGCTGTGCTGCTGGAAATATGCGTCCTGGAGTAAAGTTGTCCCTTCACCACGATAAATTCCCAAACAAATTAACAACTGTTTTTGCAGGTGTTGATACGGATGCAGTGGCGCAAGCGAGAAAATACTTCTTGCCTTATCCTCCATCTTCACCATCCATTGCCTTATTTAAGGATGGTAAGTTAGTTCATTTCTTAGAGCGTCATCACATCGAAGGCGGAAGTGCACAAATGATTGCTGCGAATCTTGCTGCAGCGTATGATGAGTTTTGTTAATGAAACGAATTTATCAATTAAATACCTGTGACAATTGTCGCAAACTGTTAAAAGCATTTTCGGATACCTCCGACTATGAAATCATTGATGTCAAAACACAGGGAATCGAAGCGAAAGACTTAGATTTCATGAAGGAATTAGCAGGGTCTTACGAGGCCCTGTTTTCCAAACGAGCAATTAAATACAAGACCTTAGGATTAAAAGATAAAAATCTTTCTGAAGCCGAAATGCGTCAATTTATTATGGACGAATACACCTTTCTGAAGCGTCCAGTTCGTATAGATGGAAACAGCATTTTCATCGGAAAACTAGAAGCTTAATCCACACGAAAAAAAGAAGAGGCGATTCCGTCGGCCTGAAGTTTCCCTTTTTCTGTTAACACAAAAGAAGCATCTGCTTCAATCATCCATTCCGACTTCACATAAGAATCCATCAGCGTTAACTCGCTTGAACTCATTCCGCCCATTTCCTGGATGTTCTTCTTTAATATTCCCCATTTGGTGCGAAGTCCGGTGAGGAAATACTCATTCCATTTTTCTGATTCTGATAGATTTTCAACTTCAAACCAATCCTGATTTTTTCCTACTTGCTGGTAATATTTCGTGTTGTTTGCTACGTTCCACCTGCGCTGTTGACCATTAAAGGAATGAGCACTTGGTCCAACGCCTAAGTAAGGTGAAAAGTTCCAGTAGGCTGAATTGTGTTTTGCGTATTTCTGATCCTTCGCGAAATTGGAAATTTCATACTGTTCAAATCCCGCAAGAGCGAGTGTACTCACTAGCAATTCGAATTGTTCACTTTGTTGGTCCTCTGTTGGACGAGTCAATTTTCCCTTCGCTACAAAATCATTCAAAGCCGTTTTTGGTTCAATGGTTAAGCAATAAGAAGAGATGTGTTGAACGTTTAAACTCAAGGCTTGATTTAAATGCGAGACCCACTGTTCGTTGGAAAGTTCAGGCAAACCATAAATCAAATCAATGCTGATGTTATCGAAGCCTGTTGCTTGGGCTAAACGCACAGCGGTTTGACCTTGCTGAGTGGAATGAGAACGATTCATCCACGTTAAATCCGTTTCTTGAAAGGACTGTAATCCGATACTCAGGCGGTTAATACCTAGCTCTTTCCAATCCGCTAAGTTTTCCGTTGTCGCATCGTCTGGATTCACCTCAAAGGTGATTTCTGGAGAGTCAGCCAGTTCAAAATGTTCACGAATAGTGGACATGATGGCTGTAAGTTCTTCCTTCGTTAAAAGGCTTGGAGTGCCTCCTCCGAAATATACTGTTTCAACAAGGGCATCTTGTAATTCAGACTTTCTGATGGCCAATTCATAACAAATAGCTGCGATTAATTTTTCTCGATAACTTGAAAAAGTCGTCGAAAAATGAAAATCGCAGTAGGAACATCGTTTCTTGCAGAAAGGAATGTGCACATAGATTCCGGCCATTCCTAATGGAGTTTAGTGTTTAACAAAGGACTTCACTGAACGACTTCCATTTTCAAATTGAACATGCATAAAATACGTTCCATTTGATAAATTTTCCGTGTTCACTTGCATGGCATTTCCTTGAATGAGTTGACGTGAAATCATTTTACCATAAACATCTAAAAGCACTAATTCCTGAGCTTGACCATCTTGAATAGTCACGTTCAAAACGTTTTTCGCTGGATTTGGGAACACGTTCCATTTCACGGAAGTGATTTCGTCTAATCCTGAGTCGTCCGTGATTTTGACAATATCAGCAGTTTGAGCACCAAAATCTGGTGCAGTTAATGTAAACAAGGTCGCACTCGTATGATCCATGAGCGTCAAGTTTCCATCAACATTGTTTCCTCCCCATTGAGAAGCTCCCAATCCATCACCATAATAATCGTAAATGGTAAACGTGTAACAGTCAAAAACGGAAATTGGAATATCGTAATTGTACGTTGTATTTCCAGCTAGAGGAGCTGTTGGATCTGTAGGGGCAGGACTATTTCCTGTCCCATAATTTCCAACGAAGCTTTCATTTCCTTCAAACCAAACAACTGTTCCATTGCTTGAAGTTAATTCCATGTACGTTTCATCCGGGTAATCATCCGTTAACAAGGTTACTTTCAGCAAGCCAACTGTTTGATCAATGGCGTTAACCGTTAAAGAAGAATTTGTTGCATCATTCAAACTGTTTTCATCAATTCCAGCATTTGGACTTGCAACAGACGCACTAAACGTATGATTCCCTGGAGATAAAGTAACACTTGGAAAGCTTATTATTTCGGTCTGCCATTGAGCCAAAGAACCACTCCAGTTGAGCGTTTGATTCGCTCCACCATCAATGGAATACGTTACAACTGCTGATGTTAGCGTACTTGTTCCTGAATTGGCTATGGTCACTTTCGGTGTGTAATTTGTTCCACAGAAAGCCGTTAATTCCAAGACAGGGCTTGATAATCCTGCGTCAAGAAGTGCCACAGTAGCATTCGATGGGTCAAAACCATTGATGAATTCTGCTCCAGAATTATTTGGGTCTAACCAACACTTCAATTGATTCGTTGTGTTACTTCCTGCAGGGTCCCATGACACACTGAATTTACCATATTCATCAGATAGATTGGCTGCTCCACAAGCAGATGCTCCACCGTGTAATTGTCCAATAATGCGGTGATTTTGATCATATAATGGCGATCCAGAGGAACCACCTTCCGTTACACCACTAT
>CALQBB020000179.1 GCA_943328715.2 Polynucleobacter meluiroseus
AAATCTTTGTGAAAGTCACGTAATCAGTACCGCCGTTTCCGCCGCTTACATCTACTAATTTTATTTCCGTTTCTGATTGATTAACGATATCCCAATCATCTGTGAGGTCATCTAGTTTATTCCCTACATTAAACGTTACATTGAAGTCTAAATCATCCATCGAGTCATCGTTGCTGTTAGAATCAGTAATAGACCATTGTCCGGTGAACTGATTCGTACTACTGCTTAATAAATCCATTACTTGAAGAGAACCATCTTGATTAAAGGTGAATCTAAACGCGGTGAAATCTATTGTTTCGTCATTGCCATTATCGATATACGAAGAAACTACCCATGTGCCTTGTTGAATGTCATCTTGAATGTTATTTTGAGTTTTTGATTTATTGCAAGATGTAAGCGTTATAAGAAATAGGGCGATAGGAAGGATGAATTTGAACATTTGATTTTTTTTATAAAGTTACTTTCTTTTCAGCAATAAAGGTGCCAAGCTTGGTATTTTTAGTGAGCTGATTGCTAGAAAAGAATAAGACATTACCTTTGTGAAATAATTAGTAAGCAAAAAAACATGAATTCAACATACGTGAACGTCAATGGAATGCAGCACATCGGAGTTGCTGTAAGTGATATGAATAAAATTCTTCCACTTTACCGAAAATTGTTTGGAATGGATATTCCCTTTTTCGACTCTGTTCAGGCAGCGCCACTTATGGATGTATATACGCATGGCGTGACCATGACCAAGCGTGCTAGTATGATCATGAACCTTCAAGGAGGCTGTGCGATGGAAGTGATTGAAGCAACATCCTTCAAAGGGAAAGGAAACCTAAACACGTTTGCTTGGGGAGATTTAGGAATTAATGCCATTCAAATGAAATCGCGCAATATTCAGGGAAGTCATGATTTCGTAAAGAATTTGGCTCCTACTAAATCCATTCAAGCTGGACCAGATCAACGCAAAGGATTTTTCATCAATGATCCCGATGGGAATTTGTTTCAATTTGTAGAGAACAATGAATTCTATTCGAATACAGGTCATCATTCGGGTGGTGTGTTAGGAATCAGTATTGGTGTGACGAATGCCGATGAATCCATGAAATTGTACCGTGATATTTTAGGTTTTGATGAGGTGGTTTTTGATCAAACGGCTGTTTTTTCCGATTGGAGTGAATTGCCAAATGGAACTGAACGTTTTCGTAGAGTTTTATTGACAAAATCAAAACCTACTGGCGGTGGATTCGGAAAAGTAACTGGAAAAAATTACATCGAATTGGTTCAAGCAGTGGACCGAGTTCCTCAAAAAATCTTCAAGGGACGCATTTGGGGAGATTATGGATTCGTTCATTTAGGACTCGATGTGAAAGGCATGCGTGAATTGGAAAAAGACATGTCCGCAAAAGGATTCCCGTTTACCTGTGACAGTCAGTCGGCATTGAGTATGGGAAATACCAAAGTTCATTGTGTGTACATTGATGATGCTGATGGGACCTTAATTGAAATGATTGAGGTATTCAAAGTTCCGATTGTCGAGAAATGGGGTTTGTTCTTGAATGTGGAGAAAAGAGACCCGATGAAATCGCTTCCAGACTTCATGTTGAAGTTCTTGCGTTTTTCACGAATCAAAGATTAAAAGCAGATTGCACTAAAAAGTGTACATTAGAGGATGCGAATCATCAGCGTCATTTTCGTGCTTGTCGGACTCACTTGGATACATTCTTGTACCAGTGAGAAAGTCATTGACCGAGTATATCAGACAAAAAATGTAGTGGTTGTAGTCATTGATGGTCCAAGGTACTCGGAATCTTGGGGTCAGACAGGAAGACCAAACGTTCGTTACATGGATTCCGTTTTGGCACCAAACGGTTGTACACATTCCTATTTCTACAATTTGGGTGGAACCTGGACCACACACGGACACACCGCGCTCACGACAGGAACGTATCAATCCATCGATAATACTGGTGGAGAATATCCGCAGAATCCTGGAATCTTTCAGCATTACTTGAAAAAACATCCGGATGAGACGCATCTTGTTTGGCTCATTACCAGCAAGGACAAGTTACAGGTATTGTCCGACTGCAAAGATTTGAAATGGAAGAAAAAATACATTGCTTCCACAGATTGCGGCATCAACGGACTCGGTACCGGTTACCGTCATGATTCTATCACCTTTAAACGAGTCATGTATGCGTTGGAAGTTCAAAAACCAAAAGTGTTATTTGTCAATTTTCGCGAGCCGGACTTTTCCGGACATAAAGGTGATTGGAATGCCTACATTCGAGGGATTCAACAAACCGATTCCATGGTTCACGAAATATGGAAATACTTGGAAAGTGATCCAACTTACCAAGGTAAAACGACGATGTTCGTCACAAATGATCATGGAAGACATCTAGACGGTGTTTCCAATGGATACGTATCACACGGATGTAATTGTGAGGGTTGCCGACGCATTCACTTATGGAGTTTCGGTCCAGATTTCAAACAAGGAGTTTTCCTGAATCAACAGGCGGAATTAATTGATGTCAATGCAACGATAGGTGAATTGTTGCAGTTGCATTCACTGAAATCGAAGGGACGCGTATTAAGCGAGTTATTTCAATAAGGTTAATTAGGAACCGCAACCCACACAGTCAATGTGACTGTCCATCGGACGCACGCCATTCAGCTTCATTTCTAGGTTGTGAATTTGATCCTTCAAATCCATATCAGAGAATAAATCACCCGTTAATTGAGTTTTCAATTGGTCGATTTCTGCTTGCAGTTGTACGTTTTGTTCCATGGTTTTAGGTTTAGTTTTTAAAAATATTGTTTTTTTTCTTTCAAGATTCAAAAGCAGAAAAAAAAATTACACCGCAATATTATTACGGAATAAAAACGTACATTCGACGTATGTTTCAACTCACCGCACAAAGTCAACGTGTTCAAGTACTTCTGCAATTCTTGCGAGGACAAGCGAATAAACGCGCGACGTTCTTGGAGATATTGACTCATTTGAATGAGCAATTACCTTTGTTGGAACAGAAGAAAATCAGTCGTCGGACCTTAGAAGGAGATTTGCAGTTTATCCGTGAGGACTTGGGCTTGAATTTAAAGCATGTCAATATTTCCAGAAAGCATTCCTATCAGTTAATGGAAATCGACGGAATTCAGGCGGAATTAAAACAAGATGTGGAGTCCCTTATGCTGCATCAGTTAGCGAAAAACCTTGGACTCGAACATTACCCAGAAAATTCCGCAGCATCCTCTACATTAGAATCCGTATTGTCCTTTTCATTTTCCGCTTTGGATGATGGAGGAAAGGCAATGAACTTAGCGAAGGACATCGTTCAAAGTATTTTTGAACAGGAAGCCATTCAATTTTGGTATAAGCCCATTCATACCACGTACCGTTCTAAATTGCAGATTGTGGCTCCGCTTCAAGTGAAGTTCTACGACGGACGCTTTTACCTAGTTGCGGTCGATTATAAAGATAATTCGGAAGATCAATTCAAGCGAACCATTAAAATTTTCGCCTTTGATATGATTGAAGACTATGTCATTGCGCCAGCTCAATTAGAAAGTGAGGAAGGAAATTCCAGTGTGCGGACGATTCATTTTCACCATGCGGATCTAGCGCACAAAGTTGGATTAAAAGATTATTTCAAGCATTGTTTGGGTGTTGCGCGTTTCAAGGATAGTGAACCAGAATACATTCGCATCAAATTCACCGATTGGGCGATGTCCTATGTTCGTGAGCGCTTGTTGCACAGAAGTCAACGCATCGTTGTGGATCATCCCAATTACATGGTTGCCGAATTATACATTTACCGCACCTATGAATTAGATATGTTACTAGCACGATTCAGGGAATTCGGGGTGGAGGTAAAGTAAGTTTATTTCTTTTTCGGAACGACAGCTCTCGGAATTTCCTTAAGAAAATGAGGTAAAGA
>CALQBB020000180.1 GCA_943328715.2 Polynucleobacter meluiroseus
ACTGAATGGCAAGTAACCATGAAGTAAAGAGAAAATCGAAATAACGAAGAATGCATCATGCGCCAATCCGACAATTGCACCGATGGAATACTGCCAGTGACCGAAACGCAACAAGATGTATGCGAAGATCGCCAACATCGCCAATGACAAGGCAATCGCTGATGAAGACCATAGTTCACTTGATACCGACGCGGAAATAAAGCGTTGACCAGTAATTTTGTGACTGCCTAATTTTGCATCACACGCATTCAATCCTTGTGTCAATTTTGTTTTTACTTCGTCCATTGCTCCTTCTTTTTTCAAGAGGTAGTTTGTTACGATATCCACGTTGTAGTCATTGGATTTCGTTTTCAAGTCAATAGATGCGATTTCATTGTTTTCAATAAGTACTTTCTCCAAGTTCGCACGGATGTATTCGATATCCGCTTTTTCTTGGAATTTGACTGAGAACGTATATCCACCTGTAAACTCAACACTTTGTTTTAATCCACGGCTAAACAATCCAATCATACCGATAATCGTTACCGAAATAGAGAAGATGTAGAAGTACTTACGATTTCCAACCCAGTTAAAGTTAAAGTTTTGGAAAAGTCCTTTGGAGTAAGTTGTGTTGAAAGAAACTGATTTCCCTTTAGATAACCATGTGTTGATGATTAACTCACCAATGATAATTGCAGAGAACAATGATGTAAAGATACCGATGATCAATGTTGTTGCGAAAGATTCAATCTCACCTGTTCCAAAGATTTTCAAAATCAAGGCAACTAAGAAGTGAGTTACGTTCGCATCGATGATCGAAGGCAAGGCTTTTCTAAATCCAACACCAATCGCTGAGGTTAAATCGAGTCCAGCAGCTTGTTCTTCACGAACACGTTCAAAGATCAAGATGTTCGCATCGACCGCAGTACCAATCGTTAAAACGATACCTGCGATACCTGCTAAAGTCAATACTGCTCCAAAGGAAGCCAAACATCCGAAAATTAATACAACGTTCACCGTTAAGGCGATGTTTGCTGCTAAACCTGCTTTTCCGTAGTAGAAATACATGTAAATCAATACCGCTAAGAACGCTACTGCAAAGGAGATTAATCCAGCTTGGGAGTTCTCCGCTCCGATTGTCGGACCAACTTTTTGTAATTCTTTGATCACACATGGTGCAGGTAAAGCTCCACCATTCAATAATCCAGCTAAGTCTTCTGCCTCTTGGAAGGTAAAGCTTCCAGAAATTTGTGTTCTACCTGTAGTAATTGGATTAATGACACGTGGCGCACTGTATACAACACTATCCATGGAAATCGCAATGATACGATCTTTGTTTTCTGTTGTCATTCTACCCCACTCGTCTGATCCTTCAGCTGTCATTTCCAAATCAACAGTGATTTTTCCATCTTGTGAATCGTAACCAGTTGATGCTTTAGAGATGTGAGATCCGTTTACGCGTGCTTTTCCTCCTTCAGGAATACGACAAGCATACAAGAAGTAAGCTGTTTTTTTCGATTTATCGTCTACATTCTCTGGTTCAGCTGACCACATGAATTGAACGTCTTCAGGGAATGCACGTTGTACATCACGACGACGTAAAATCTGATCAACTTTCACTTTATCCGCCAATTCTGTATATCCCATTGCGAATCCACCTACAGGCTTAACCAAGTCTGCCAATGATTTCGTTTTGTTATTCATATTTTTCAAAGAAAGTCCAGCATCTGGTTTGCTTTCTGCAATTGTTGTGTCTTTCGCCAATGTGTCATTCACTACCTCAGCTACTTCTTCTACTTCTTTCTGCGTGGACAAACGACTTGCGTCCTGCCATTGAATTTGAAGTTGATCCGGCATGTACGTTTCGAAAAACTCCAAGTTTGCCGTTGATTGAATTTTCTTAGCTACGGTGTTTTCATCTTGTACTCCTGGAAGTTCGATGTACAATCTATTCGTAGACAAGTCACGTTGAATGTTTGGTTGCGCTACACCGAATTGGTTGATACGACGGCTAATGATTTGCTCAACACCGTCCATAGACGAAGCAATCAACTTACGGAAGTACGATTCGATATCGCTATCAGAAGACTTAATTCCAAGTCCATCTGCTTTGATGATGTAGTTTAACGGAAGTCCTTTGTTGATTTTTTGATAAGACGCAATGAAAATATCCAAGAAGTCTCCACCATTGCGGTTATAAGATGCCAATGCAGCATCGAATGGCTTTCTAAATTTTAAGTCCTTTTGATTTTTTACATGAGAACGAACGAGGTCCGGATAAGAAATCTCCATCGTTACACTCATCCCTCCGACAAGGTCCAAACCAAATGCCAAGGACAATTTTTTCACTTCAGAGAAAGTCGCTCCCAAAACTGGATACACTGGTTTCTCTGCTTTTGAACGAAGAATCTCATTGATGTATGCAGATTTTGCTAACTCAGCACCTTCTGGAGAGAAGATATCTACTTTTGTATTGTTCGGAAGTAGTACAGAATCACCTGTTACTTTAGCTTCTCTTTTTAATTGCTCAACTTTGAGCACGGCTTCTTTTTCCGCTTTGCGTTCCACGCCACATGCTACACTAGTAAAGGAAAGCTGGTAGACACACACAGCAGTCAATAAAATTGTCAGAAACCAAAAAAATCCTTTTAAACGCATGTTAATTCGTATTTGAAATTTATTTAAGGTTGCAAATATAGAATTTAGTATCCTGAAAGTCAAATAAAAGTTCGCCTTTCCTGAACAATCGATGAGATAATCAGTTTGATTGTTTGGATTGCTGAATCATGTCAGTGAATTCCAGCACAGATTCCGCAAATTCATCCCACTCATTTTCTGTCTTTTCACCTTGCATCCGAAGGTTTTTCGACACGTTTTCCATTCGATTTTCCGCGAAGAGCAAGGAAATTTGTGAAGCGAGTGCGTCGGGACTCATGTCTTGAATGATGAAGCCATTTTCATTTTCAGCAATCTCTTCGCTTAAACCACCAACTTGACTCACTAAAACTGGAAGTTGAAAAACATCACACATGGCCTTTATTCCTGATTGCGTGGCTGTTCTATAAGGCAGGACACAAAGGTCGGAAGCACTAAAATAGAATTGAACTTGCTGGGATGGAATAAACTGATCGAAAAAATAAATCTGCTTGTTTTTGGATTGTTGAATCAAGACGTCATATGCTTTTCGTTCGCCATATACTTCACCTGCAATGAGTAACTGAAAGGAATCATCCAATGCTGAGAAAGCTTCCAATAAGATATCCAAGCCCTTGTAATCTCGAATTAATCCAAAAAACAACACGGTTTTTTTCGTTACATCTATGCCTATTTCCTGACGAGCTTGATCCTTGTCGACTTTTTTTCCAAATTGCTGGTAACTCGGATGCTTCAAAACACAGGTTAACGCCTTTGGTTTTTGCGCCAAAACAGCTTGTTTGACTGACTCGGAAAGAACAACAAATCCATCATATTTATTCAGGAAATAACGGTTAAATGCCTTGTCGAAAAAACGTTTTTCGTGTGGAACTAAATTATGAATCAAGGCAATTTTCACTGTTTTCTTAGGTAAAAACTGTGCCCAAAACCCCATCATCGGTCCAAAAAAGCTCATCCAATAACTGGTAATGAACACGTTTCCATTTGACTTTCTCAAGCGAAAAAGTGCTCTAATATAGGTCCACGGACGAAATGTTGAAACAATTCTAGGGGACTGAAAAACAGCTTGACTATCCTCAAATTGAGATTGACCTGGAAAAAGAAAATTGGGGTATTGTTGTCGAAAAGTAAATGACTCAAGGTCTCGAACCTTTGCCAATGCGTTTCGAAATTGTTCGCTAAATTGAGCTATTCCACCACGAAAGGGCGGTAAAGCAGAGAAAAAAGTAAGTTTTTCTTTGTTTCTCACGGTTCTTATTGATTTGGATCGAGATTTTTATCCTTACATCGC
>CALQBB020000181.1 GCA_943328715.2 Polynucleobacter meluiroseus
GACATTTTCGAAGAAGGAGAATTTGTTGATGTAATTGGAACCTCAAAAGGAAAAGGATTCCAAGGGGTAGTTAGAAGGCATGGATTTGCTGGGGTTGGTCAAGCGACTCACGGTCAGCATAACAGACTTCGCGCACCAGGTTCAATCGGAGCTTGTTCTTATCCAGCTCGTGTATTCAAAGGAATGCGCATGGCAGGACAAATGGGAAACAAGAGAAGATTGGCTTCAAACCTTCAAGTGTTAAAGGTAATTGCAGAAAAGAATTTAGTGATCATTAAAGGATCGATTCCAGGTGCAAAAGGTTCAACTGTAACAATTAACAAGTAATGAAACTGAAAATATACGATTCAAAAGGAGTAGCTACTGCGAAGTCAGTAACACTTTCAGAGGAGGTTTTTGGAATCGAACCAAACAACCACGCCATTTACTTGGATGTAAAACAACACTTGGCGAACCGTCGTCAAGGAACGCACAAATCAAAAGAACGTGCCGAAATTGCTGGATCAACTAAAAAGTTGAAAAAACAAAAAGGTACGGGTGGTGCACGTGCGGGTAGCGCTAAATCAGGTACTCGTGTAGGTGGAGGACGTATTTTTGGACCTCGTCCAAGAAACTACCACTTCAAATTAAACGTGAAATTGAAACGTCTTGCACGTAAATCAGCTTTCTCGTTTAAAGCGAAGAATGATGGATTAATGATTATTGAAGATTTGAATTTGAATGCAAAAACAAAAGACTTCAAAGCGTTATTAGCTTCATTGAACTTGGAAAACCAAAAAGTATTGTTGATTCTTGGAGAGAAAACAGACAACGTATACTTGGCGGCACGTAACCTTGGAAGAGTGAAAGTCGTAACAGCAGACTCGTTTAATACATTTGATGTATTGAATGCAGGAAAAGTTGTCTTGGCTGCAAGCTCAATAGATAAAATTCAAACTATTCTTAACTAAACGTTATGCATACAATTATTAGAAAGCCGATCATTACGGAGAAAGCAACTTTACAAAGTGAGCGAATGAATCGCTTTACTTTCGAGGTGACTCGTACGGCTAATAAAATTGAGATTAAAAACGCCATCGAGAAGGTGTATGGAGTACATGTCACAGATGTTCATACATTAAATTATGGTGGTGGTAAATCCTCTGTGAAGTACACCAATAAAGGCATTGTTGAACAAAAAAGCAAACAATGGAAAAAGGCTGTCGTAACCGTAGCAGATGGTGAAACCATTGATTTATTTAACAATTATTAATGTTCAACCATGAGTCTTAAAAAATTCAAACCAACAACACCAGGTCAACGTCACAAAGTGGCTATGGAGTTCGCTGAAATTACAGCATCTTCACCTGAAAAAAGCTTGGTTTCAAGTATGAAGAAAAGCGGTGGTCGTAATAACGACGGTCGTATGACAATGCGCTACTTAGGTGGTGGTCATAAACAAAAATATCGTATCATCGATTTCAAACGTAACAAATTTGATATCCCTGCAACGGTTAAAACGATTGAATACGATCCAAACAGAACGGCAAATATTGCACTTTTGTTTTACGCAGATGGAGAGAAACGATACATTATCGCTCCAACTGGAATGAAAGTTGGAGATCAGATTTTATCCGGTAAAAGCGCAACACCAAATGTTGGTCACGCGATGTACTTATCAGATGTTCCACTAGGAACAGTGATTCACAACATCGAGTTGAAACCAGGAGCTGGTGGGGTTATTGCAAGAGGAGCGGGAACGTATGCACAATTGAATGCACGTGATGGCAAATATGCAATTATCAAAATGCCTTCAGGAGAAACTCGAATGATATTAACTACTTGTCTAGCTACAATTGGTTCAGTTTCAAACTCTGAACATAACTTAGTCGTATCTGGAAAAGCTGGTCGCTCAAGATGGTTAGGCCGTCGTCCACGTGTTCGTGGTGTGGTTATGAACCCTGTTGATCACCCGATGGGTGGTGGTGAAGGAAGAAATTCTGGAGGACACCCAAGATCGAGAAATGGTATGCCTGCAAAAGGATTCAAAACAAGATCCAAAAGCAAGTATTCTGATAAGTTTATTGTAGAAAGAAGAAAAAAATAGGATATGAGTCGTTCATTAAAGAAACCGCCATTCGTTCATTATAAATTAATGAAAAGAGTTGACGATGCTCAAGCTGCTAGCAGCAAGGCTGTAATTAAAACTTGGTCTCGAGCGTCTACAATTACACCTGAATTTGTTGGATTAACCTTCGCAGTTCACAACGGGAATAAATTTATTCCAGTATTTGCAACTGAGAACATGGTTGGTCACAAACTAGGAGAGTTCTCCCCTACCCGCAATTTCCGTGGGCATGGAGGTAATAAAAAAGATAAGAAACGTTAAGATTTAAAGCAGTCATGGGAGCCAGAAAACGCTTAAGAGCTGAACAGCTTAAAGAAAACAAGAAATCAATTGCGATTGCGCATTTGAATAATTCGGGAATATCTCCTCGTAAGATGAGATTAGTTGCTGATTTAATTCGCGGAGTTGAAGTAAACAAAGCATTGAACATTTTACAATTCAATGGTAAAGTTGCTTCGACAAGTCTAGGAAAGTTATTGCGTTCTGCAATTGCTAACTGGGAAACTAAAAACGAAGGTTCTGACATTAGTCAAGAAAAGTTAGTTGTTAGCCGAGTTGAAGTTGGTGGAGGAACAATGTTGAAGAGAATTCAACCTGCACCTCAAGGAAGAGCACACAGAATTAGAAAAAGATCGAACCACGTTACGATCGTAGTTGACGGTACTAAATAAGTTTAAGAAATGGGACAAAAGACAAATCCAATTGGAAATAGACTAGGTTACATCACCGGATGGGAGTCAAATTGGTATGGAGGAAAGGACTACAAAGATAAAATTGTAGAGGATCACCAAATCCGTAAATATTTGAGCGCGCGATTGGCGAAAGCAAGCATTGCTAAAATCATCATCGAACGCACCTTGAAGTTAGTAACTGTTACCATCAACACCGCTCGTCCAGGAGTAATCATTGGAAAAGGTGGTCAAGAGGTTGACAAACTAAAAGAAGAGTTAAAAAAATTGACGAAAAAAGAAATTCAAATCAACATCTTTGAGGTGAAACGTCCAGAATTGGATGCTCGATTGGTAGCTGATGGAGTTGCTCGTCAACTTGAAGCACGTATCTCTTTCCGTCGCGCTATTAAAATGGCGATAGCTGGAACAATGAGAATGGGTGCGGAAGGAATTAAAATCAAGATTTCTGGACGTTTGAATGGTGCAGAGATGGCACGTTCTGAAATGTATAAAGACGGTAGAACACCTCTACATACATTTAGAGCGGACATCGACTATGCATTATCCGAAGCACATACGACTTACGGTCGTTTGGGTATCAAAGTTTGGATTTGCCGTGGTGAAGTTTATGGTAAGCGTGACTTATCTCCTAATATCGGTGTAGCAACTGGTAATGGAAACAACAACAATGGTGGCGATCGCAAACCTGCATCGTTCAAGAGAAAGAAAAAGTAATTAGAGACAGTTAAATTAACAGGAAATGTTACAGCCTAAGAGAACAAAATTTAGAAGAGTACAGAAAGGAAGAAATCGTGGATTGGCGCACAGAGGTTCGACAATTGCGTTTGGTTCTTTCGGATTAAAGGCTTTGGAACCAGGATGGATTACTTCACGTCAAATTGAAGCTTCCCGTATCGCCGTTACTCGATACATGAAGCGTGAAGGAAAAGTTTGGATTCGAATATTCCCAGACAAGCCGGTGACCTCTAAGCCAGCAGAAGTACGTATGGGTAAAGGTAAGGGAGCTCCTAGTCACTGGGTTGCAGTGATTAAACCGGGTTGCATCATGTTTGAAGCAGACGGAGTGTCTTACGAAATCGCTAAAGAAGCTATGCGTTTAGCTGCACAGAAGTTACCTGTGA
>CALQBB020000182.1 GCA_943328715.2 Polynucleobacter meluiroseus
AAAATCGATCATTGGTGGATTAAGTGCTGCTGCGGTTATTGGTGGTGTCTGGATGTTGACACATCAAACAACAGCATCCACAAAAACGGAGAACTCTAAAGAAATCGACAAAACATCGATTCAAACCAAATCCAATGATCAAAAAGCTGCAATAAAATCCATATCAAAACCAGCTAAAATCTATGAACACGTATTCTTGATTCCAGAAATCCCTCAAGAGGACAATGGCCCTAGCTTTGGCCCTGGAATACTACACAGCGGTAGCGGCAGCGCGTCTTGCGGTCCTGGAATTTCTTTGACTAACAAAGATCCTGAAGTGATTCCTACGCTTCCAATGCAAACGATTGTGTCCAATCAAAACAGTACAGCAATTTCACAACATCCAATCGCAAATGTACCTGTGACACTTGAAATAGAATCAGCGTCCACGATTCAAGAAGAAGCCATTGTTTTACCAAATATCTTCACTCCAAACGGCGATGGTAAAAACGATGAGTTCAGCATTGATTTAAGTTCCTATGAATTCAGTGATTATAGTTTAGTGATTCTAGACATGAACAATCAACTTGTTTTTACGAGCAAAAATCCGCAAGAAAATTGGAATGGAAAGAAAGTAGATGGTGATGTTTGTCCTACTGGAACTTATATCTACTACTTAACGGGGAAAACAATTTCTGGAAAAACGATATCCAAGTATTCTACCCTTCGAATTCAGTATTAAATTTAGCGCTTAATTCTGGCGTTACTTTAATAATTCCCACATAAAAGAATACGTTTCCTATCGATAATAGGATGTGAGAAACATCATTTTTGTCCATCCATGGATGTAAATTTATTTTCATTAGAAAAACAAAGGCTGCAGGCAACATCGCTAACACACCGTAAGAAAAATAATGAAAAGGAGCTTGATGCTTTCGGTAAAATACCACACCTAAAATTCCAGCGCTTAATATCGTTCCGAAAATAGTATTGATTGCTATTGGTAAAAAACCTAATTCTGGCTTTTCGAACACTTGACTATTTAAACAAATTCGAAGAAAAATACCGAGAACAAACAGCATTTTGAGCAAGGACAATCCTTTATATATTTTTTGAAGGGTTTTGTTGTATACGAACGATATCATTGCTTGTTCGATAAAAAAGACGGCGAAAATAGCGGTTATCCAACCTGGTATTTTTCCAATCGTTCCCCAATAAAAATAAAAGGCATGTCCTAGTCCTCCAACAAATGTGCTAATCCCTAACATCAAGAAAAAAGCAATAAACCAATTGATAAATGGATTTCGATCATGTTCTTTCCAGAGTTTTAACGTCAGGTAGAAACAAATAGCCGACATAAGGGTATCAGTAATAAGAGTATTTGGTTCCATCAATGTGAATTCACCAAATTTCCAAATCAATTTATCATAATCTGCACCAATAATCATGCGACAAAGATAATCATTTGATATTTTAGTTTATTACATTCCTTTGTTTGAACCATATGATTATAACATATTCTGTGTAAAGCGATATTCAATTATCTTTGAAAAATGCGAAAAACACTATTTTTAATGAATGGGAGTAAAGAAGTGACGAAACCCCTTCAACGTTTTCTCGATTCTTGTTCACGTATTCTGGGTGATCAGTATCACTTCATCGCTTCCAATCATCGAAAAGAATTGGTTGAAATTGCAAAAAAACAGGCTTCTCGTGTTGATATGATGGTTGCTATCGGTGGAGATGGAACATTAAATGAAATTTTAAATGGTTTACTCGAATCCGAAAGTACAGAATTACCCATTTTGGCCATCATACCCTTCGGGACGGGCAATGACTTTTACCAGAGTTCATTTTTTCAGAAATTTCATTTTGATCTATTCATCGACGCATTGACACATCCTACGGTTGTCCTTACTGATATTGGTAAAATGGTCACAGAACATGAAACACGCTATTTTATGAATATCGCAGATATCGGTTTTGGTGGTTCGGTGGTCCTTTCGTTGACGGAATTTCGTCAAAAATTTGGTCCTCGATTTTCGTATGGATTAGCGATTTTAAAAACATTCATTGGATTTAAACGTCCTCATGTATCGATAAACGCCGGAGAATTTTCCTACAAAGGTGAATTGCTTTTGGCAGCAGCCTGCAACGGCTCCATCTTTGGGAATGGTTTACACATACATCCTGGTGCATCTATTTCAGACGGAAAATTAAACATGACCATATTAGCGAAAGTATCGCTGGTGGATTATTTACTTAATGTGGTGAAAGTAAAACGAGGGAAACGCATCAAACATCCAGAAGCGCATTACTTTGAAAGCAATTCACTGACCTTAACTAGTGATTCAGAAGAATTACACGCCGAAACGGACGGTGAATACATTCGAGGGAAATCCTTCGAAATCTCCATCATTCCCCAAAGATTGAAAATTCTTTCCTATTAATTCCTTGGCAATGCGTATTTTTGAAGGGCTATGAAAGGATCTGTAATCATTACTGCTGGTGGAATAGGAAAGCGAATGGGGACTGATTTACCCAAGCAATTTTTAGAAATTCAAGGCAAGCCTATTCTGCTTCATTGTTTGGAAAAATTCCACTCATTTGATCCAGCTTTGGAAATCATCATCACCTTGCCAGCAGACTGGATGTCTTATTGGACAGAGTTACTGAAGACTTTTCATTGTGAAATTCCACATCGCGTGAGCACTGGCGGACAGGAACGCTTCCACTCCATTCAAATGGCATTGAGTCAATGTACAGGCGATTTTATTATGGTTCACGATGGCGTTCGTCCATTAGTCAGCCATGAAACCATTCAACGTTGCATCGAAGGACTCGCGCATTCTGAAAGTGTTATTCCTGTGCTTGCGGTAAAAGATTCCTTGCGTGCTCTTACGACAACTGGCTCTGAAATGGTGGATCGTAACGCCTATAAATTAGTTCACACACCTCAATGTTTCAAGGCGGAATTACTAAAGAAAGCGTATCAAACAAGTTTTCATGAAGGAATGACAGACGACGCAAGCGTGGTTGGATTAATAGGTCCAGAGCCATTTTTAGTAAAAAGTAACGAAGAAAATATAAAAATCACCACCTCAAGTGACCTTGCTATAGCAGCAGCACTTCTTCCATTTTCATGAGCGAAATGATCACACCACCCACATTAAAAGAAGGTGATTTAATTTACATCACCGCACCAGCCAAAGCAACAGATGCAAATTCTGTTTTATACACCAAAAACTTTTTGGAGCAAAAAGGATTTCGTGTCCTATTAAGTGAGCATTGTCTTGGTGTTCATCGTTATTTTTCTGGAACGGATGCAGAAAGAGCAGCGGACATGCAATTTGGCATCGATCATCCAGAAGTGAAAGCTATTCTGTGTGCACGAGGAGGCTATGGTTGTGTACGCATCGTCGATGAAATAAATTGGGCGAATATGCTGCGCGAACCCAAATGGATGATTGGTTTTAGCGATATTACTGTTTTCCATCACCGTTTGATGAAGCTTGGTGTTCAAAGCATTCATGGTTCGATGCCCCTTAATTTTGAGTCCAATTCAACAGAAGCATTGGAATCAATGTTGGAAATTTTACGAGGAGGACACCCTTTGATTTCTTGTTCTGCGAATGAATCGAATAAACAAGGAGAAGCAGACGGAACACTTATCGGGGGAAATTTAAGCATTGTGTTTAGTCTCTTAGGTACAGATGACGCATTGAATTTCGACGGTGGCATTTTATTTTTAGAAGACTTAGCCGAACAATTATATCACCTAGACCGCATGTTTTTTGCCTTGAAAAAAAACGGGGGCATTTGGAAAAATTAAGGGTTTAATTATTGGCGGAATGACTGATTTAGAGGATACTGACAATCCGACGGGCTTAACAATTGAAGAAATTGTTTCCCATCACTTTACCTATTCAAAAATAC
>CALQBB020000183.1 GCA_943328715.2 Polynucleobacter meluiroseus
AGCTGAATGTCAAGGAGCTCATGCGATTTTAATCCCATCGAAAGGATCTGCGTTAGCTACCTCTGATGCCATGAAAGCTTCAGCTGGAGCGTTGAACCGTATTCCAATTTGTAAAACAAACGATTTGAAAAACACCTTGTTTTACTTACAACAATCTGGACTTCGCATCATTGCTTGTACGGAAAAAGGGAATGTCCCACTTTACGAAACGAATCTTCGCGGTTCTGTAGCTGTGATCATGGGTTCTGAAGAAAGTGGAATCACCTCTGATTTATTGAACATGGCTGATATCAAAGCACGTATTCCAATGAAAGGTGAGATTGCTTCTTTGAATGTTGGAGTTGCAGCCGGAATGGTGTTTTACGAGCGTACGAGACAAGAAATCCGCGGTTAATTAACGCATCAAGCGAATGACCATTTCTGGTAAATGGGCAAGATCGGTAATCATCCAATCATAATTGTATTTGTTCTTTCCAATAGGATCGAAGTGAATGGCGTGCATTCCCACTTGGAGTGCGCCTGCGACATCAATGCGGTAATCATCGCCAATCATTAATGAATCTGCTGCTTTGGTTCCTGCTTCTTTCATCGCATAGTGAAAAATGGCTGGATCCGGTTTGTTTTTACCGATAAACTCCGAGCAGACAATGACGTCAAAGAAGGCATGCATTCCACAGTTTTCTAACTTAATGAACTGAACTTCCTGGAATCCATTCGTAATAATGTGAAGCGAGAATCCCATCGATTTTAATTCCTTCAAAGTCTCAATAGCGTTTGGAAAAAGTCCAGTTTGACGTGGCGATATTTCCACATAGGCATCACCTACACGACGCACCAAGGACTCATCGCGAATCTTGAATTTCTGAAAAGTGGAACGAAAGCGCTCATAGCGAAGTTCATCCTTCTTTATTTTTCCACGTCCATACAATTTCCATAAATGTGCATTTTGACGTTCGTACGCTTTGTGGAAACGTTCGAAAGATTCTACCTGTGGAATCAGGTTTTCTTCAGTGATGATTTGACGAAGAGCCGCCTCAGAATTTCGATCAAAATCCCACAGTGTGCGGTCTAAATCAAAAAATATATGTTTGTTAGAATACAAAATAAACGATAATTGAGGTGAGGCTGGCATTGACTGCTAAACCAAGAACAATCAAAGGAAATGTCTCCCAGCGCTTACCATAAAACTTCGCAACCACCATACTACCGATGGGAACCGATAGAAAGAACGGTGCGAAAAAACAAATTCCAATTTGTCCGAACTTCATTTTAACCCGAATCACCATCTTATTCATGCGTGTGAATTTTCTCTTCACCTTTGGCTGGATTCCTTGAGATTCCAATAACGCCTGTTTTTTTTGTGCTCGTTTTTTAAAGTACATCAAAATAGCATCACTTGCGAAATAACACACCAATGCACAGGAAGCTCCTCCCGCAAAAGAGGCAAGTGCCGTTTCAAAAAAAGTCATTCCTAATCGTGGTCCAGGAACCGTTGAAACGGAAAACTTTACGGTTGCCAAAAAGAAAATACTCCAAAAACCTGTCCAGTTCATCCTTATAATTTTATTCCATAAGCTAAATCACCCGCATCACCTAAACCTGGGACAATGTATGATTGAGCCGTTAATTCTTGATCGATTGCTCCGACCCAAATTTCCGTATTCGTCGGTAAATGCGCTTTAATGAGCGCAAGCGCATCGGGAGTTGCAATTGCGGATACAATGTGAATTTGACTTGGATTACCCATTTTTCTCAAGGCTTTGTATACCGCTAACATGGAACTTCCAGTCGCCAACATGGGATCACTGATGATCCAAATACGTTTGTCCAAATCTGGTGCAGCTAAATATTCAACGTGAATATCGAAGTCCTCTGCTGTAGTATGTTTTCTATATGCCGAAACAAACGCACTGTCCGCACGATCAAAAATGCGCAACAATCCGCTGTGCATGGAAAGTCCCGCACGTAAAATTGTTGCTAACACAGGTGTCTCTGCTGGAACTTCTGTGTGAGAAATACCAAGGGGCGTTTGTGTTTCCAAAGTCCTTGCTTCCAATTTTTTAGAAAGCTCATACCCCAAAATTTCCGCGATTCGCTCCATATTCAAACGAAAACGAACGGGATCCTTTTGGATGTCCACATCGCGAATTTCACTGATAAAACGATTGAAAATGGAAGATTGTAAGGAGTTGTTATGAATCATGTCGGTATTTTTTGAAACGTGTTCGGTGACTGAAAATTAAAACGTACGTTGACTAATTATTGTTCATTCATGCATTCCATACTGGCATTGTACCAGTTCATCTGTTCCGAATCCGGTAAAGATTCAACATGTTTTTCACATGCTTCTGCTAAATCGGCATCTTGATCTTGGCTGCTTTTCATTAAATTTTTTCCGCACTCACAAGCGCTCGGTTCTTTTGCACATGCGAACAAGATCAGAAACGTAGCGCCAAAACTTAATATTCTTTTCATCCCATGAAAGTACGAAATCCAAAGAGAATAGGCTTTATTAAAACTTCATTAATTTTTGTATTTTCGCACTGCATGAAAAGCTTCATCAAACTTCTGTTTATATCCAGCTGTCTTCTAGTGTCTTCTGCTAGTTGGGGACATCAGTACTTTTTCGCATTTGCCGAAATAGAATACAACGAGATGGCACAAAAATTCGAAGGATCAGTCGTGGCGACAGCGCATGACTTTGAGTTTGCGTTGATGAACTCACACGGACTTCAAACAAAGCTTGAAAAAATAGCGCCGAATTCTTCCGATGTGAAAATCATGGAAGCTTACTTAAACAAATTTTTGACGCTACGCTATGGTTGTGCATTTGATTCGAATGCTGTTGATGCCTACTGTTCTGCTGATTGGAGCATTGAGTCCTTTCAAATCATGAAAAACGGAACGATTGAACTCTATTTTTCCGCTCCAGCAAAACATGTCTATACCTTGATTCAAGTGGACTTTCGTTTTTTAATGGATGCCTTTCCTGAACAACAAAACAAGTTAACCTTTATATACCGTGAAGATCGCGAAACACAGAGTTTTACGAAAACACAAGCCACACACTATTTTGCTTTAAAACCATGAAAACTACACTCATCTCTTCCCTTCTGCTGCTTGTAAGCTTCCAAGTTTCTGCACAGAAAAAGTTCGCTCAATTGGACCAGGAATTACCTACACCGAATGAATATCATACGGCATCTGGAGCTCCGGGACACAATTACTACCAGCAAAAAGCTGATTACAAAATGAATTTAGTCATTGATGATGCGACGCAAAAATTAAGTGGCTTTGAAACGATTACCTACACCAATAATTCGCCGGATCGGCTGGATTATTTATGGTTGCAATTAGACCAAAACATCTACGATGAAAACTCGGATACGAAGTTGATTGAAGTAGAAAAAATGGAAGATTTTAAGTCCATGGGAGATATTCGCAAACGCGATTTTAAATACGATGGTGGATTCAAGATTGAGCAAATCACCAATACATCTGGACAAAAAATGTCCTATTTCATCAATAAAACGATGTTGCGCATTGACTTAGAGAAACCGTTGATGCCACATACGAGCATTACCTTCCAAGTGAAATGGTGGTATAACATCAATGACCGCATGCAAGTGGGTGGACGTTCAGGATATGAGTATTTCGAAAAGGACCAAAATTACTTGTATACCATCGCTCAATTCTTCCCAAGAATGTGTGTCTACAATGATGTGACTGGATGGCAGAACAAACAGTTTTTAGGACGTGGAGAATTTACTTTGCCTTTCGGAGATTATGAAGTAAACATTACCGTTCCTGCTGATCACGTTGTCGCAGCGACAGGTGAATGTCAA
>CALQBB020000184.1 GCA_943328715.2 Polynucleobacter meluiroseus
GCCTCATATCCCTCACTGAGTAAGGGAGTCTCAATAGTCAAGATATTAGGATCAACATCCTTTTGCCCAAAAGCATTTAAGAAAAGGAAGCAAAATAAGATAGAGAAAATTACTTTCATGGTAAACGAATTAAAAAAACGAATTTATTTATTTTGAACTTAAACTTGCCGATTTCAGTCACATAATTTTCCGTAAGACAGTGAAGTTGAGAACATGTTCGCATTGAAAGTGTTATTTTTGTTCAATGAATTCGAAAAAAGGCATCGCCATCTTAGGATCCACTGGATCCATCGGAACCCAAGCGCTTGAAGTACTGGAAACGTATCCCGATTACTTTGATTTACAAGTATTAACGGCTGGTAAAAATGCCGACTTGTTAATCGAACAAGCGCTCAAATACCATCCGAATTCTGTGGTGATTGGCGATGAATCACTCTACCAAAAGGTAAAGGATGCACTTTGGAACCAGGATATCCATGTATACGCTGGCGAACAAGCACTGTGTCAAGTGGTGGAATCGAACGAAGTTCACACCGTGTTGACAGCTCTTGTTGGTTACGCCGGACTCAAACCAACGATTCACGCGATTGAAGCTGGAAAAACGATTGCCCTTGCAAACAAGGAAACCTTGGTCGTTGCAGGTGAACTCATCACGAAATTAGCAAAGGAAAAAGGAGTGAATATTTATCCGGTGGACTCCGAACACTCCGCGATTTTTCAATGTTTGGTCGGAGAATTTCAAAATCCAATTGAAAAAATATACTTAACAGCTTCCGGTGGTCCATTCCGTGGATTCACCTACGAGCAATTGCAAACGGTGAGTTTGGCGCAGGCGTTAAAACACCCAAATTGGTCCATGGGGGCGAAGATCACCATCGACTCTGCCAGTTTGATGAACAAAGGATTGGAAGTCATTGAAGCAAAATGGTTATTTGGCCTGCAAACGGATCAAATTGATGTCATCGTGCATCCACAGTCCATCGTGCACAGTTTGGTGCAGTTTGAAGATGGAAGCATGAAGGCTCAAATGGGACTTCCAGACATGAAGCTTCCGATTCAGTATGCGCTCACGTTCCCACTACGACTCCCAACAAATTTCCCGCGTTTCAATTTCATGGATTACCCACAATTAACGTTTGAAGCGCCAGACAGAAAGGTGTTTAAAAACCTTGACCTTGCTTTTAAAGTCATGGACATGCATGGAACCGCAGCTTGTTCTCTAAATGCAGCGAATGAAATTGCCGTGGATGCTTTCTTAAACGAAAAAATTAGTTTTCTGGAAATTGCTGAAATCAATCAAGCGGTAGTCGAATCTGCTAGCAACGTCTTGACTCCAAGTTACGAACAGTACGTTCAAGCGGATGAAGTAGCACGTGAAGCAGCCCGTGAATTTATCCGTAAAATCTCCTAAAAGAACGCACGTAATTCCATCGATCCGTTGTGAATGGTTCTCGATGTTCCCGTGTCTCTACCGCTGTATTGCAGCGTCATTTGTATGTTTTTGGACAAGGTCCGCTGGTAGCCAATGGTCCAAGTAAAGTTCGTTCCAGGTTTGAGCGATTCCAACAATTCATAACCGATGGCGGATTGCGCAGATCCGGTATAATCCAATTGAATCCATTTAAATTCTCCCTGAAATCCACCTTTTTCTGTTTGATTCTGCTTCCAGGTAAGTCCAAGTTCTTTGAGCATACACGTTTCGCCACCGTAAACTGCTTCATTTTGTTTATTGGAAATCCTTCCCGATAAAGCATAGCGCGAATTCGTGGATCCTTGGTAAATCAAACTTTGCTGCACTTGTCGGTAGCCATAAACGTAGTTCCTTCCACTGGTGTAATCAGCTAAACTGGACTTTGTGCCCATTTTCGCACTCGATTCAATGGAAAAAGTGGGATGAACATTCCAACGAAGAAGCATTTCCTGACTTTTCTGGCTGCGGGCATCTTGTCCGTTGGCCAATAAATTCTTGGTGTCGTTTTGCTGCACTTGATACTCCGCCGTAAAGATTTTCCCCATCCGATTGAAGAAAAGGGAATTGTTCATGGTAATGGATGAACTCACTAAACTGCTGTTTGCGATGTCGTTGAAAAAGGGATTAAACGCACTTTCTAGGTTAAATTCATTGATTTTCCGCTGCATGCGCAAGCGTGCTTGGTCGGAGAATTTTCCCAGTACTTTTTTCCACGTGTTTTGATCGTTCCAAATGCGTTCTGGCCGCCAAAAAATACTTTGATTGTATTCGTTCGAAAAGGTGTTGGCATATTCATTACTCGGAATAAACACACGGATGTAACTCGCTTGGTCAATGTACTGAGCGATTTCAAATTCATTTAAATCTTTGATTCCGTCGTTGTTGTAGTCAATCCACGTATAAAGTCCTTGTCCATCATTGACCTTCAAATACTGAAACTGTCTTTTCTGTTCCAATCCGGATCCAACTTCATAAAACGTATTGATGGTTAACGCGTTTTTGAAAAAACGTCCTTCGTAATCGATGCGTCCCACCAAGGAATTCTCCGGTGTTTGCGGAAGCAAAACGCTATCGAGTATTTCCAGCGAACGGTACGCGCTTAAAATGGTCAAACGCTGATTTTTGAGTTGATTCCAACTGAGTTCTGCTCCGGCTGTTTTCGCTTTTGCGGCATTTCTCAATTGACTGGAATCACTGCGCTGGTCGATGCGTTCGCGGTAATACAGTTTGTATTGATAGGAACTGGTGTCCGCATTGGACAGGTAAAATTGGTAATCGAAAAACTGGTAACTGCTTGGATTCATAAACGATTGGTCGCGAAAGACATTGCGCTCATGGTCATCTTTATATCCGAGTTTGAGTTTGCCGAAATTCTTGCTGACATCGACACGGTGACGTATGAACGAATTGGTGTCTTCATTCAGCGCGGTGACAGCGGTCAATACACTGGCGTCCCACGTAGCTTGCCAACTTTTTTCTTTCCACTTTCCTTCACTAAATATCCGCGATCCATTGAAATCCTTTCCGATGGCGAAGTTTTGTGCGCTTAGGGACATGGCACCTTTCTTTTGATCTGCCAGGTTGACTCCAGCATTGACGCTGCGTTGAAAGCCACTCAGTTGTTTATTTCGGGTGTTCCAATCACGGTCGAATTCCACTTTTCGGTATTGTTCAATGGGACTGAAATGAGTACTTAAATATTCAAATTCTAAGTAGCTTTCCACGGCTAAATCTTGCCATTGGTCTTTTTTCATTGGAATTTTTTGTACGAGTTTGGATCGATTCGAGAATCCTTGGTCATCTTGTGAGCCAATCCTTGAAAAGGTATTTAGGTCATTGGTGGTCAAGGCCAACTCTGACTCGATGCGCATCGTTGACTTCACGTTGAGGGAAAATCCACTCGAAATCATCTGTTTTTGTTTCGGAGTAATCACACTTCGATTGGGAGAAAAGTCACCTTGTGGAATTCCGGCAACGGGCGCGACCCATTTGTACACTTTCCCAAGTGCGTTATACGAATCAAGTACGTAATCTCCTTTGTTTTCTCCAACAAACTGAAAGGATGCTCGGTAATGTGCAAGCGCGGGATCTACGCTAAAAACCAGGACAGAGTCATACGTGAGGGAATCGATTAGTTGATACAACAATTGATTTTCGCTAAAACCGATGGAATCAATGCTATTCACAATTGCTTGTGCTAAATCATCGCCAATTTGTGACAGACTATACTTTTGAGCGCTGCTTAAGTCTTGTTGTAAGGATTGATTTTTCGCATCTTGCTCACTGTAGGCATTAAACCAAATTTGACCTTTTTTTAATTCAAGTCGCGTGGCACTTTGTAGCAAAGAACGTGCATAATTTTGATCGGAATA
>CALQBB020000185.1 GCA_943328715.2 Polynucleobacter meluiroseus
TCAATCCAACCATTGGATGGGTTAGGAGCGACGGAAAAGTTAAATAGCGCTATTTCCTCTAATCCGGAACCTAGGTCTGCGTACGAAAAAGCAATATCCGAAATCATCCAGCCTTCTTTTGTGTTATCGTTAGTGTCACTAATAAATCGAAAACGGTAATACATGGTATCTGTAGGGAAATCCTTGATTGGAAATAACCAAACCCATTCTATTTCTGTGTAGCGGTCAGTAAAGCTTCCTGAAAATCCTTTTTCACCGGTATACAAGGTGTCTGCTGAGGAGTAAAGTTCATTACTTAAAAAGAGCATGTTCGTTTGGTCGTCAATGACATTTGTCCAAGTTGCACCATAATCTCGAGAAACCTCGATGATACCACCATCCAATAAACTATCAGAATCCATGGAGTGGTGAAAGCTCATAATCAAACTAAGTGGGTACTGATTCCATGCTGGCCAATGAACTTCAAAAGAAGCGTTTGTTTCGTTTGGATAGGTGTTTACACTGTCTGTAATCATCACGCCGCCCGTACTCGTTAAAATGGATTTTTGCGATTCTCCACGCACCCAAATATTCGAAGTTGAATTAGGAATTACTACGTATCCACACGTGTCCGAAAAATCACATTCGTCCAGTGGAAAAATGCCTAAAAACGTTGAAAGTTGTGCGTAGCTGTTTAGCGAAGCAAAGAGGATTGCAAGAAAAAGTGTGCTTTTCATAGGTGTTAATTTAAAAAGACAAAGGTGATGATGTTAGCGCCCATTTGCAAAGCTTGCTTTCTTTTTTCCGGGCTATCATTGTGAACTTGAGGGTCTTCCCATCCATCACTTAAATCTGTTTCATAAGTGTATAGACATACAAGTCTGCCATCGATGACAATACCAAATGCTTGTGGACGCTTTCCATCGTGTTCATGGATTTTTGGAAGTCCGTTTAGTTTGTATTTTTGAGAGTAAATAGGGTGATTAATAGGTAGTTCAGTTAGTTCACTTGAAGGAAAGATTTTCTTCAGTTCGACACGAATAAATTCGTCCATTCCATAGTTGTCATCGATGTGTAGAAATCCACCGGCAAGTAAATAATTACGCAAGTTCTCCACTTCGGATTTCGAAAAAACTACGTTTCCATGTCCGGTCATGTGAATAAAGGGATAGCGAAAAATATCCTTGCTTCCAACGTCCACATAAGGGACATCCTTGGAAATACTGGTGCCTAAATTTTGATTGCAAAATTGAATCAAATTTGGCAAGGCTGTGGGATTCGCATAGTAATCACCTCCGCCGCTGTATTTCAAAACGGCAAGTTGAAAATTTGATTGTGTCCAACTTAGTGCATTGAAAAAAACGGTGAAAATAAAAAAAGGTAGTGCTTTCATAATCATGCTGCAAGATATAAAAACAAGATGGAAATGAGCGCGGAAATGAATCCGATTATTTTGTTTTTCGTCCATTTTTCTTGAAAGAAGAAAAGTCCAATAAGTGAAGCAATCACAACAATGCTCACATTGATAACGGCAAGAATGCTGCTTCCACTCCAAGGGAGAACATGGTAAGCTTTCATTAAAAAGTAGATGGAAAAGTAATTGGGTACACCTAGAAAGATTCCGGCGATGATGTTTCGTAAGGATGGTTTTAGTTTTCCTTGCATCCATAAAAACAAGGCGATGCAAATACCAATGACTCCAGCCATTCCGAAGGCAAAAGCAGTGAAAAAGGCTGTTTCATTTTCTAAAAGGACATGGTGTTGAATGTAATTCAATAGAAAATCAAGTAAGCCACTTCCAACAAATAACACAAGGAGCATCCATGTAGAGGAAACTTGATTCTTTTCAGAACTTGGTTGAATGGTCATTCCAATCACACCAATAATCGCCAAGACGATTCCTGCAATTTTCAACCATTGAATTTCTTCGGAATAGCTAATCATCATTCCAAGTACGGATAAGGCCATGCTCATCTTCACTGCAACCGAAGTACTGGAAAGTCCATTTCGCTGCGAACTAATGCCCATGATTAAAAACAAGCCGATGAAAAGGACACCAGCAGTAAACGTATTCATAAACCAAAAGAGATCTACGGAAACGAGTTTACTCAATTCAAAGGGGAAAAAGAGGAATCCACACAAGAACGCTACAAAATAATTCACGACAATGGCCTGAAAGGTGTCGATTTGAAAGCGTGGGAATAATTTGAAAAGAACAAAAATGAAACTAGAGAATAAGATGGCGAAAAGTAGTTCCATTATCGGCGTTTATAGTAATAAATGGTGTCTTTCCCGAAGGAATGTGACCTTGTCGGTACACGGTTTAAAATAGGAGCCTTGACACCTTCGTTAAAGTTGACATCGCCAACAATGACATAAGCTTCGTCCCAAACGTTGTCGATGATAAAGTATTGCAAAGTACGACTTCCACCTTCGACCATAATCGAAGTGATTTGACGCTTGTACAATTCTTCCAAAATCACTTTGGTGGATGTTTCTTTGATTTTCACCCATTCGATGTTGTCCTTTTTCTCGTCCTTCAGTCGGTTGAAAATAATCGTCGGGGCATCGTCAGAGTAAAGATTGATGTTTTCTTTTACTTGCAATTGACTATCGATCAGAATTCGGATGGGATTTCTTCCGGTAAATTCACGCACGGTTAAGGTTGGATTATCATTCATTGCTGTATGTTTACCAACAAGAATTCCATGTTCTTGACTGCGCCATTTGTGCACGAGTGCTTTTGTTTCTTCGCAGGAAATCCAATTGATTCCTTTTTCCTCGTTGGAACGGATGCGATCAAGGTATCCATCCTTTGTTTGTGCCCATTTTAAAATAACGTATGGACGTCCTTTTTCATGAAAATTGAAGAATCGCTTATTTAAAATGCGGCTTTCTTCTTCCAGAATTCCTTCTTGAACTTTGATTCCAGCGCGCACTAATTTTTCAATCCCTCTGCCAGAAACAAGTTTATTGCTGTCTCGACATCCGATAATGACTTCTGCGACTTTTGAAGTCACAAGTAAATCCGAACACGGCGGTGTTTTTCCATGATGAGAACACGGTTCCAAGTTGACATAAACGGTTGCACCTTCGAGTTGACTTTTGTCCTTGACCGATGCGATTGCATTTACTTCAGCATGTGCTTCACCATAGCGTTGATGAAAACCTTCTCCGATGATTTCCCCATCCTTGACAATGACACAGCCAACCATGGGGTTTGGAGCAACCCAACTGGATCCCAGTTGTGCGAGGTCTAGGCATCGTTGCATGTAATCTTCGTGCTTCATACAGCGAAGTTAAGCATTCCTTTGAGTGATTGTAACCAATTCAACATGGATTTTCACGCTTGGTTCAATAGATATGGAAACCAAGGAGCGGATAATGCAGCCGAAACAGGTCAAATGTGCGAAGTATTTTTATTTTTGTTGAAATTTCAAACTTGTTCTTATGATAGATGTGATTGAAAACCTTTTTGGGATGGATCCTAATTACTTAAATGCGGTATTATTTTCGTTATTAACGAATATCGTTTTTGCGCTTATTATTGCAGTTGCAGGCTTCTGGCTTACGGGGATATTAACTCGCTTTATTACTCGAATGCTCAATAAAAGCGAGACGGATCCGGGATTGGTTTCCTTTCTAGGTTCCTTCTTGTCCATGGCTTTGAAAATCATGGTGGTGATTAGTGCGATCACTCAATTAGGTATCCCAATGACCTCGTTCCTTACCTTAATTGGTGCTGCTGGAATCGCTGTTGGTATGGCCATTTCTGGAACTTTATCCAATTTTGCCGGTGGAATTATGATTTTAGTCTTGAAACCGTTTAAACTCGGAGATGAAATTAAAGCATTGGGCGAA
>CALQBB020000186.1 GCA_943328715.2 Polynucleobacter meluiroseus
AAGCTTCACACACCATCCACACCAGTCAGAACCAGTAAAAAACAACATCATTGGTTTGTGTTCTTTGTTTGATAACGCAATGGCTTTGTTTAAATCGGTATGCCATACCAAGTCTTCTTTTGCAGATTTTTGAGCAATTGAACTGAGGCTAGTTAGAAATAAGAAGGATAATAGTGCAATCGTTTTCATAGTTTTTTCTTTAAAATTAACAATAATTGCCTCGCTATCCAAAAACCGTGCAAAAGTTTCCAAGGAATTATTTTGATGCTCTTTTCAATAAAAACAATATATTCGTTGCCTAAAACCTAAGCTTATGAGATTCATTATCCTACTCCTTTGTTTTATTCCTTCGCTGCAATTTTATGCGCAAACACCAACACAAACGGTGCGAGGTAAAGTTTTCGATGGCGAAACGAACTTCCCGCTTAATGCCGTAAAAATTTCCATTGAAGCAAACGATGGTAAATTGTACCGCGCCCTTTCCACTATGGATGGAACATGGGAAATCGCGAAAGTTCCTGTTGGAAAACATGAATTGAGTGCAAATTACTCATTCTATGAAAGTAAGTCCATGAACATCGAGGTCAGTTCTGGACGTGAGTTAATCCTCCAAATTCCCCTACAAGAAAAAATCTCTGATCAAAATGAGGTAAGAGTCTTGACGAAAAAACGCGGTGAAGTCATCAACGAAATGGCCCTGCTCTCCGCGCAACAATTTAGTGTGGAGGAAACAAACCGTTATCCCGGATCACGTATGGACCCTGCTCGTATGGCTTCGAATTTTGCCGGAGTAAATGGTGCAGATGACTCGCGTAATGACATCGTGGTTCGAGGAAACTCGCCACTCGGAGTTATTTACCGTGTGGAAGGAATCGACATTCCAAATCCAAATCATTTTGCGATTGCAGGAAGTTCTGGTGGACCTGTTTCCATCATAAACAATAAAATGCTCGGAAACTCCGATTTCTTTATGAGTGCCTTTCCAGCAGAATACGGAAACAGTACTTCGGGAGTGTTCGACCTAAAATTGCGCAACGGAAACAACAAGCAACATGAGTTTACAGGACAGTTTGGATTCCTAGGTACAGAATTCCTAGCGGAAGGACCACTTTCGAAAAACGGAAAATCCTCGTTCTTGGCAATGGGACGCTATTCAACATTATCGATGTTCCAGTCTTTAGGTATTCAAATTGGAACTTCTGCCATTCCGATTTATGGAGACGGCGCATTCAAATTTAACTGGCAATTGAAAAACGGCGGACAACTTTCCTTTTTTGGACTGGGTGGTGCGAGTGATATCTCCATCATGATTTCGGATAAAAAAGAATACTCACAAGAATTTTATGGAGAAGGAGATCGCGACCAGTATTTTGGAACATCGATGTATACAACCGGACTCAACTACAAGAAAACACTTAGTGAGAAAACATACATTTCTTCTACCTTGGCTTTCTCACAGGAAGAACAACACACGAATCACGATTACTTGAGAGGACGTCAAGTTGATACGACCTTAAATCTAATCACGTTTGACACGCTTTATGCCATGATGGCTTACAAATATACGATCCGTAAATTGTCAAGCTATACGGCGGTGAATCACAAAATCAACAAGCAACATCTTTTGAAAGCTGGAATCATCTTGGATGTCATGCACATGAATTTCTTGGATTCTTGTTTAAGTGATTTGGATGATCAAAACACATGGAAAGTACGTTGGGACTACCAAGGAACAGCAGCCTTAATTCAACCATTCGTGCAATGGAAATGGCGCATCAACGAAAACATGGACTTCTCCGCTGGACTTCATGCACAGTACTTTACTTTATCGAATAGCATTAGTCCAATAGAGCCACGTATCGGATGGAAATACCGCATGAAAGGCAATCAGTCCATCTTTGCGGGTGGAGGCTTACACAGCCAGACTCAGCCGTATTACACGTATGCGTACAAAGTTCTACCAGGACAAGCAACAAACGCAGCAAGTAACATGAACATGGATTTCACAAAAAGCATCCATTCAGGAATTGGCTACGAAAAATCCTTCAACAAAGGATTCAACATCAAAACAGAAGCGTACTACCAACATTTATACAATGTTCCAGTTTCAATCGATCCATCTTCATTCTCCATGATCAACGTTGGATCCGGATTCTCGCGTTTGTTCCAAGATTCCTTGCAAAACACTGGAACCGGTTACAACTACGGTCTGGAGTTAACCGTTCAGAAATATTTCGACAAAACCTTCTTCTTCTTGTTCACGGGATCCATCTTCGATTCAAAATACAAAGGAAGCGATGGCGTTCTTCGCAATACTTCGTACAACGGAAACTACGTGGTGAATTTATTGGCTGGAAAAGAGTTTAACATCAATGCGAAAAACACGATTGGAATTGGATTCAAAGTAACGAGAGCTGGTGGAAAACGCTACGGATTAGTCGATGTAGCTGCGTCAAATGCGGCTAAAGAAATCTTGTTCTTAGATAGTGCTTTCAACGACTACAAATTCCAAGATTACTTCCGTTTGGACTTGAAAATCAGTTGGAGAAAAAATGCAGAGAAAGTAACGCACGAGATTGGATTGGACTTAGTAAACTTGTTGAACACGAAAAACTTGTTGAGTTTAACGTACAATCCGGCGATTTTACCACAAGACATCGCGAATCCAAATTACCAACCGTATAGCCAAAATACCCAACTAGGATTCCTTCCTATTTTCTACTACAAAATTGATTTTAAAGTGGCGAGAAGATAGTGAAATCGAAGGAACTTGGCATTTTAATTGACAAACACCATTATTCAGAAAGCAGTAGCATCCTGAATTTTTATACGCTTGAAAAGGGATACGCAAGTTTCATTTTCAAAGGAGTCAAGAAGAAAGGCAAGTCCTTGAATCAGTTGGGCTTATACGAAATAAGCTATTTTAAAAGACCGGAAAGTGAGCTGGGCATCATCCAAACCATGGATTATGCCTGGACTCCTTCCAACCTCTACACGCAGCCACAGAAAGTCATGCTGGTCTTTTTCATGGCGGATGTACTCAAGCAAACCATCAAGCAGCAAGGACCAGATCCGCAGTTGTTCGAATACGTTCAAGCGCAACTCATCGACTTGGAAACCCGAACAGATGACTTTATTTTCCCCACGCAGTTCTTGGCTCAATACATGCAATTTTTGGGATATGCACCACTTTTTGATGAAGAAGATGCGAGTGCTTTCGACATCGAACGCGGAATGTTCACCAATACACCAAGTGGAAGTAAATACGTGCAGGATCCGGCGGTATTGTCCTTTTTGAAAGCACAGTTTTTAAAAGAAACGACAGAAAGCTATCCAAAGGATGTCGTACGAAAAGGCTTAGAAGTTTTGGTGAATTACGCCGAACTTCACCTGCCAAATTTCAGTTTGAAAGTAACGATGGAAGTGATTCGCGATACGCTATATGCTTGATTAACGCTTGCGTGCGAAGAAATCTTTAAGCAACTGCTGACATTCCGTTTCCATAATTCCATTCGTCACCAAAGTCGTCGGATGATACAAGGATTTTTCTTGGAGTCCAGCACCGCGACGGTCATCTCGTGCGCCAAAAACAACTTTATCGATTTGTGACCAATACAAGGCACCAGCGCACATGCAGCAGGGTTCTAAAGTCACGAACAAGGTACATTCCTTCAAGTATTTTGCACCCAAATATTGTGAGGCAGCGGTGATTGCTTGAATTTCCGCATGTGCCGTAACATCCGTCAACTTCTCCGTTAGGTTGTGACCTCGTGCAATGATTTGATTTTTGCAGACAATGACTGCTCCCACGGGAACTTCGTCTTG
>CALQBB020000187.1 GCA_943328715.2 Polynucleobacter meluiroseus
GAAACAGAATCCATAACGAAATCCACTGCAACACCTGTTAAACGTTGTTGCTCCTCCATCGAAATCCCCAATTTTTTCATGGTTTCTTTCATTTCCGGATCCACGTCATCCCAGGACTCGTATTTTTTCGTTTGTTTCGGAGCGGAGTAATAAGCGATTGCTTGAAAATCTGGTTTGGTGTAATGCACATGTGCCCATTCTGGCTCGGTCATTTCCTTCCAGATAGCGAAGGCTTTTAGTCGGTATTCAAGTAACCATTCCGGTTCTTCCTTCTTTTCAGAAATTAAGCGGATGATGTCCTCATTCAATCCAATTGGAACGGTATCTGACTCAATATCCGTGACGAATCCGAATTTATATTCTTGATTTTCAAGATCTTGAGCTAACTCATTTTCAGTATATCCTGCCATAGCTTTTTCTTAAACAGAGAAAGACTCTCCACATCCACATGTTCGATCTGCATTCGGGTTTTGAAACACAAATCCTTTTCCATTTAATCCTCCGGAAAAGTCTAAGGTTGTTCCAATTAAATACAAGTAACTTTTTTTGTCAACGACCACTTTTATTCCGTTGTCTTCAAAGGACTTATCGCCTTCTAAATCCTGATTGTCAAATGTCAATTGATACATTAATCCTGAACATCCACCTCCTTGCACTCCAACGCGGATAAAAAGACCTTCTTTACCCTCATCTTCCATCAATCTAATGGCTTGCTTTTTTGCATTGTCTGTAACTGTTATCATAATCAGTTTTTATTTAGATTAATTATAAATAAACTCTAAATCGTTCACAAAATTACCACTTTTATGGTATTTCAACAAACGTTTATTTGATTATTTATCTTAGAAAAACACCACCAAAAGCGGAAAGTTTTCGTTTATAAAAAATAATATAGTAATTTTCAATACGAATTACTCAAATTAAAGCATTATGAGAACATTATTACTAGGGATTATCGGTCTTTTTACCTTTACCGCAACAAGTCAAACGCTAAAAGTCGATTCCAAAGAATACGAAAGTTTAAAATCCCAAGGAATGATCACCAATCAAAGTTTGATTGATCTAGTTCCTTCTAATAATCCAGTAATTCATTACTCGGGTAATTCAACAAAATCAGGCGTGTGTGATTGTTTAATCCCCTTGGACTCTACATTTTTGTTAGCCATGGCACCAAATGATGATTTATATTCGAATAGTATCTACCTGCCATTTAGTTTTAGCTTTTACGGGACAACGTACGACAGCCTATACATCAACAACAATGGGAATATTTCGTTTACCACACCGTACAACACCTTTACCGCATTTACCTTTCCAGATCCGTCCTTTAATATGATTGCTCCCTTCTGGGCAGATGTAGATACGCGTTCCACAAATGGAGGAAATGTTTGGTATAAATTAAATCCACATTCACTTGTCATTGTTTGGGATCACGTTGGTTATTTCAGCATGATGGAAGATAAATTAAACACTTTTCAATTAATTATTTCCGATGGACAAGACACCATCGTTCCTGCTGGAAACAACGTATCCTTTTGTTATGGTGACATGCAATGGACAACAGGTTCGGCATCAGGAGGGATAAATGGGTTCAGCGGATCTCCGGCCACTGTAGGTGTTAACATTGGTAACGGACTTGATTATTTTCAAGTAGGGCAATTTGATACCCTTGGAACTGCTTTTGACGGACCATACAACACCATTGACCAAGTTGATTTTCTCGATAATCAAGAAATCTACTTTAACTTGGCAGGAACCACCACAAATATTCCACCACTGGTGATGAGCAGCCTTATTTGTGATACGATTGATGTTTATACTGGAGATACTTTGCATAAAAGTCTAAACGCTGTTGATTTCTCCATTGGTGTGAGCACACCTGAAATTGGACAATTATTAAGTACAACGATTCAATGTTCGTTGCCGAGCGCATTGAGTTATGTCGAAACACCAAATGGTGAATTCACACAATATGATGTCACTTTTGATGCAACAAATGTACAGCCGGGAATTTACACCATTGAAATGGATGTAACGGATAACGGTGTTCCTGCCCAAACCGTTCACAAAACCATTCCTGTACGCGTGATGTATGATTCGAATTTAAGCGGCCTGAATACACTCACAGAAGAAGGACTCGTTGTTTATCCCAATCCTACTTCGACTATTTTGAACATCGATGGATTACATACTTCGGACAATGTTCAACTTTTGGATCTACAAGGTAAATTAATCCTAAGCGAAAACCAGCAGTCCAAATCATTGGATATTTCTACACTTGAAAAAGGAGTTTATTTACTACGTATCTCTCGTGAAGGGAAGCATATTCAAACAGTAAAGATTCTGAAAGATTAAAGCAAGCTAAGAATAGCGGCTTTTATTGACGAATTCTATTCATATTTCTAAAAAAATAGTGTCCATTTAAATGAAAGATTCGAAACAAGTTGTTTACTTCAAGAATATAGACATTCTAAGATTTGCGGCCGTTTTTTTAGTTTTATTCGCCCATGCCTATGAAGGATGGTGTGGTTGGTTTGGGAAGCCTGGATTCATGACTGTTGACGGGAACCATACTGATTTCACAAATTTTGGAAGCTACCTTAATACAACATTTACAAATGGCGGAATTGGAGTGGACATCTTTTTCCTCATCAGTGGTTTCTTGATTACCTATTTATTGCTTTCGGAAAAAGAAAATACTGGAAAAATCTCCATTGTAAAATTTTATTTTCGAAGAATCTTACGGATTTGGCCTGCTTATTTCCTGTTAATTGCCCTCACTCCGCTTTGTGTTCATTTAGCAAACGGAAAAACACCGGATTACTTACCCAATGTTTTATTTTACAACAACTTTCACGCCATTTCGATAAAAATATGGCAATACCCTTATGCACATTTATGGTCTATTTGTGTAGAGGAACATTTTTATCTTTTCTGGCCATTTGTCGTGGCGTTTATTGCACGAAAGAACTTAAAAACTGCCTTTCTATTATTGATTGCAATGAGTTTTCTTTTTAGAACATATTTGTTTGTTGTTCATTCAGATTATTGGCAAATTTACCTGAATACTTTGAGTAGAATTGACGTTTTGGTTATCGGAGGACTATACGCCTTGTATTACAAGGAATATGGTTTTCAAGCAAAACTCAGTAAATCAACAAGACTGATTTTATATGGTTTATTCATTGTCGTCTACGTCATTGATCCCGTTTACACCTACGATTCATTTTTTGATATTGTCATCAAAAAATATTTTTACGTCAGTATTTTAGGATTAGGAATGATTCATTTCATTTTTAATGAGGATCGTATTTTCAACTTGCCTTTTCAAAAATCACTTAATTATTTAGGGAAAATCTCCTACGGAATTTACCTCTTTAGCAACGTGTTGATCCCTATCGTTGTTATCCGTTTTATGTATCAATGGGGTTCTACAAACATGTATTTGTATTTCTTTTTAAATATTTTCCTTTCTATTCTCATTTCAGCAATTGTATACGAGCTTCTTGAAAAACAAGTCTTAAAGTGGAAAAAGAAATTTGAGGTCGTTCATTCAAAGAGAAACTGAAAATAACGCTGTAAAGAGAAGTTATTCGTATTCGTCATTCTTAGAGAATAAGCCAGTCGCCATTGTTGATTTAAAAGATAAATAGCGCGTATGTCTAAAAATAGACTGATGATAATGTGTATTTTTGAGATATGAAAAATCACATTGCAGCATTCGTTTTTTTACTTCTTGGGGCCACACTTTTCGCTCAGCAAGGAAACAGTTCCTATCAAACAAAGTATGTAGTGATTTTAGTCATTGACGGACCACGTTACA
>CALQBB020000188.1 GCA_943328715.2 Polynucleobacter meluiroseus
CCTTACATGGCATCGATACACGTAACGGAAAAGCACATAAGGACAACTTCTACCATACATTAGAAGTCCTGGATAATCTTGCGCAAAACAGTGACTCACTGTGGTTACGATGGGCCGCGATCCTTCACGATATTGCGAAACCACCAACAAAACGGTTCGACTCCGTTGCTGGCTGGACCTTCCACGGCCATGAAGAATTAGGAGCCAAAATGGTTCCAAGAATTTTTACTCGTTTGCGCTTGCCATTGGACTACAAAATGAAGTATGTTCAAAAATTAGTACGACTACATTTACGTCCAATTTCCTTGGTAAAAGGTTCCGTGACCGATTCTGCGGTTCGACGCTTACTGAGCGAAGCAGGTGACGACGTAGAAGATTTAATGTTGTTATGCAATGCCGATATCACCTCGAAAAATGAATTCAAAGTCAAACGCTACAAGAAAAACTTCGAACTCGTTTCAGAGAAATTAAAATTAGTGGAAGAAAAGGACCGCATTCGAAATTTTCAACCTCCTGTAAGTGGAGAGTTGATTATGCAAACGTTTGAGATTGGACCATGCGCCGAAATCGGTATCATCAAAGCACACATCAAAGAAGCCATTCTTGAGGGAGTCATCGCGAATTCGTACGAAGAAGCTGTCGCGGAAATGCTGAAACTTGGAAAAGAATTAGGATTAACCGTAGCAAGAACTCCCCATTTGGATAAATAATACTAACTTTACCTAACGTGTAAAATCAGTAAAAATGCCAGGCTTAAAATTCAGAGTTTTATTGGATTCAGACAAAAATGAAGAGGTCTTTAGAGACGTTTTGATTAGTGACGCCAGCGACTTTGAAACGTTTTATCATGCAATTATGAAATCTTTTGATTTCAAAGGAGATCAAATGGCTAGCTTTTACGTTTCTAATGAGGACTGGGACAAAGGACATGAAATCAGTTTATTGGATATGTCCTACGACGACGATTCCATTGATTCCCCGGCAACAGTCATGAAGAATGCAGTAATCAAAGATTTCCTTGATGAACCGGACCAACGTTTTATCTTAGTTTACGACTTCATGAAGATGTGGATTTTCCTCATTGAATTAATCGGATACGATAGAAACGAACCGGAAAGTCCAGAAATGCTACTTGCGATTGGAAATGCACCAGGAGAAGCTTCCAGAGAGGCGCTTGACGAAGATTTATTACATGAAAGTGAATCCGTGTCTACTGATGATGAGGAGGACGATTTTGGCTTTGATGAATTTGATGACGATTATTCCGATGACGATTTGAGCGACTACAACGAGTACGAATATTAGTATGAAAGCAACAGAACAAGATCCAATTGGTCAAGCCATTTTGGACTACCACAAAACAAAAAAACCGTTTGACATCGTCGTGTCTTCCGATTTATGTGATGATGATATCATTCCAATCGAGGTCCTATTTCGCACCTACAAAGACATGCCCGAATTAGAAAAATTGGCCATTAAACTTTGTAAAGGACAAGTACTTGATGCTGGAGCTGGTGCTGGTGTTCATGCCAATGAGCTTATCAAGCGAGGACATACTGTTTTCGCGATCGATTCGTCTGAAGGAGCCGTGGAATACATGAAGGGACAAGGAATTTCAGCAAAGCAAATTGACTTTGAATCGTATAATCCACCTGCTAAATTCGATACCATTTTATTATTGATGAACGGTATTGGAATCGCAAAAAAGAAATCAAACTTATTGAGCTTCTTGAAAAATGCCGGTGAAAAATTAAATAAAGGCGGACAAATCATTTGTGATTCTTCGGATGTGAAATATTTGTATGAGGATGAAGATGGTTCGTATTGGATGGACTTGAATGCTGAATACTACGGAAATTTTAAATTTCAAATGCACTACAAAAAAATCAGCGGACCAGAATTTCCTTGGTTGTACGTAGACTACGATACCTTGCATGACATCGCAAGTCAAGCTGGATTCAAGTGTCAACGCGTTTTTGACCTAGATGCCCATTTCCTCGCTCAATTAACAAAAATCTAAGCTGCATTTTAAAACGAAATGAAAGCGCTTTACACCTTAGTTCTCTCCCTATTCTGTGTGCTTTGTGCCTGTAGTTATTCAGATGAACAACTTCAAGCATTCGATCAACGCATCGAAAAGTTTAGTAAAGGGAAATCATTTCAATTAGTGAAATCAGAAAGTGGACTGTATACCGAAATCCTAGAAGAAGGAACCGGTCGTGAAATCCATTTGACCGATAGTATTGGTGTTACTTATATCGGAATATTGCTATCCGGTAAAACGTTTGATGAACAGAAAAAAACCATTTACCTGCCATTGCGCGGAGTCATTGATGGTTGGAAAGAAGCCCTGATTGGACAAAAACAAGGGGTGAAATTAAGAATTATTGTCCCACCGCAATTGGGATACGGTGCAGGAGGTATGGATAAAGTTCCTGCAAATGCACCTTTGTATTTCGAATTGCGCGTTGATGACGTGAAATAAATGCCGTTTTACTTGTCATTATCGCCACATTGATTAATTTTGACCACGCAAAAATAGAAGTAGCCTTATGAGTGTTTTAGTAAATAAAAATTCCAGAGTCATTGTTCAAGGATTTACCGGTAGTGAAGGTACATTCCATGCAAGTCAGATGATCGAGTACGGAACAAATGTTGTTGGTGGAGTTACACCAGGAAAAGGTGGAAACACCCATTTGGATCGTCCAGTATTTAACACAGTTGCTGATGCTGTTTCAAGCACACAAGCAGATACTTCCATTATCTTCGTTCCACCTGCATTTGCAGCTGACGCAATTATGGAAGCTGCTGAAGCTGGAATCAAAGTGATCGTTTGTATTACGGAAGGAATTCCTGTGAACGACATGATTAAAGCAAAAGAATACATTAAAGGGTTCGAAACACGTTTAATCGGACCAAATTGTCCAGGAGTAATTACTGCTGGTGAAGCGAAAGTAGGTATCATGCCTGGATTCGTTTTCAAACAAGGTAAAATTGGTATCGTTTCTAAATCTGGTACCTTAACATACGAAGCAGCAGATCAAGTTGCTAAAGCTGGAATGGGAATCACAACAGCAATCGGAATCGGTGGAGACCCAATCATTGGAACAACGACACGCGAAGCTGTTGAACTTTTGATGAATGACCCAGAAACAGAAGGAATCGTAATGATTGGTGAAATTGGTGGAAACCTTGAAGCAATCGCTGCGAAATGGATCAAAGAAAATGGTACGAAGCCAGTTGTTGGATTCATCGCAGGTGAAACTGCTCCAAAAGGAAGAACAATGGGTCATGCTGGCGCAATCGTTGGTGGAACCGAAGATACAGCCGAAGCGAAAAAACGCATCATGCGCGAATGTGGAATTCACGTAGTAGATTCTCCAGCCCAAATCGGAGCGAAAATGGCAGAAGTAATGGCGAACAGATAATCTTAAGCCACTAAAATATGAAAAGCGCCTTCAGGCGCTTTTTTTATGTCGTAAATTTTAGGAAGTGTATTAATTCCAAAAGTCCCAAGTCAAACCAATTTTGATTTGCATGCTTGGGAAAGCATAATTCGAAACGAAAGCCGTTGTGGACGGAACCCAGAAGCTGCCAATATTATCTACACGTACAAAGAAACGGAACGTTTCCACTTCAATGGCTGTCGTAAAGGACAGATTAACGAATCCATTCATCACCGTTGTATTGCTTTGAAGCAAATCAAAAACACCCATTTGCGGAAGGAATGAGAGTTGCTGAAAAGAACTGAGATACTGCGCATCCGTCGCAAACAACATACGCAGCTTCTTCGCTTTAAATACGCCGCCCTTCCA
>CALQBB020000189.1 GCA_943328715.2 Polynucleobacter meluiroseus
AATGCCAAATTTGTTCACCGTTAAGTTTCTTGACGTAGGATAATTCTGTGGCAAAGGCCATATGTTGAGCCAAATGTGCCATTCCAGCATGATGAGCGGCCAAGAATCCGACTTTCTCACGAATTTCAAATCCCGATTGGGCAAGACTGAAGTTGCTTAAAAAGATACAAATGCAAAAAAGTAGGCCGCTTTTTTTCATAATCCAAAATTAATGAATTATTGGATGGCAGAATAACTTTAACTTTGCTTTATGGATTCTAGACTCGTAGCGTTTGAACGCTTATTAAACATCATGGATGACTTAAGGGAAAAATGTCCTTGGGATCAAAAGCAAACCTTCGAAACGTTGAGGAATTTAACCATCGAAGAAACCTACGAATTGACCGATGCCATCACCAAAAATGACATGCAAGAAATCAAAGGTGAAATCGGTGATTTATTCTTACACCTCGTTTTCTATTGTAAACTGGGCGATGAACAAGGTCAATTTGATGTAACGAGTGTCCTGAACGCTATTTGCGAAAAGTTGATTTACCGCCACCCGCATATTTATGGAGATGTAACAGTTTCAGGGGAAGAGGAAGTAAAAGCGAATTGGGAGAAATTAAAACTCAAAGAAGGAAAGAAATCTGTTTTGGAAGGAGTTCCATCTTCCCTACCCGCTTTGGTAAAGGCAACACGCATTCAGGAAAAAGCAAAAGGAATCGGTTTCGAATGGGAACACCGTCAAGATGTTTGGAAAAAAGTAGAAGAAGAAATGCAGGAGCTTCAAGTTGAAGTGGAAGCAAACTCCGAACATGTGGAAGAAGAATTCGGCGATGTCCTGTTTTCATTGGTCAATTATGCTCGATTTATCGGGATTTCGCCTGAAAATGCGTTAGCACAGACAAACCAGAAATTCATTAAACGTTTTCAATTGATGGAGGATCTAATCAAAGAAAAGGAAATCGATATCCGAAACATGACCTTAAATGAATTAGATGTTTTTTGGGATGAAGCAAAACTTAAATTAAAGAAATCATGACTCAATTAGAATTTCAATTTTTAGAGACAGTCATCTTAGTTGCACTATCGCTGTTAATTAAGATTTTAGCAACAAAATCGGTCAATCGGTTTTTGGCGCATTTCGACTTCGACTTGAAACGGAAACGAATTACCGTGCGCATCATCAATTTGTTCTTGTGGATTTTCATTGCGATTGTCCTTGCCGGAATTTGGAACATCAACAAAGAGGGATTGGTTGTTTTCATCACGTCGATTATTACCGTAATGGGTGTAGCATTTTTTGCTCAGTGGTCCATTTTATCCAATATCACTGCCAGTTTAATTCTATTCTTCAATCACCCGATGAAAATCGGTGAAACGATACACATTTTAGATAAAGAATATGACATTGAAGGTGAATTGGTGGACATCAGTTTCTTCTTTATGTACATCAAAACAAAGGAAAATCACCTGGTAACAATTCCAACCTCTGTTGTCTTGGCGAAAACGATTGTGCGCAAATAATTAAAGACGAATGGATAACTCAAGTTGTCCGCCTAAACCAAGCTCCACTATTTTCTTTAAGGTAGAAAAACGCACTTCTTTCATGTCGTTTTCTAGTTTTGAAATATAGGATTTTGTGGTACCCACTTTGGTGGCTAATTGTTCTTGAGTCATCCCTTTCTCTAATCTTGCACTTTGAATCATAGCTCCCAAACGAAATTCTTGATAGCCTTTTTCTAGGACATCGCGCGCTTCAGAACCTAAGGGACCATAATGCTTGTCTTTGAACTGATCTAATGTCAGTACTTTACTTGTTGTTTTCATACTCCTTTTTTAATTGAATGGCACGTTTGATTTCTCTTCGTGGCAGCTTTTGTGTTTTCTTTTGAAAGGCATTGATTAACACCACCAATTGACCACCATCGAAAAAACAAAAAATCCGAAAAATATCTCCGCCGTTTTGAATGCGTATTTCATACAAAGCATCTGTTCCGTGAATGTGCTTTAGGTATTGGGTTGGTATCACGGGTAACTCTTGTAGCAACTCGAGGGTCCAAATGATTTTCTCCTTTACTTTAGGCTTCTGTTGAACAAAAAAATCTTCAAAATACGATTCAAAAAAGAGGATGTCTCTTAACTTCTCTCCCACTTTCTCCATACAAAAATACAATTAGTTTCACTTTAGTACAACTTTTCATGTATTTTTTTTACATCTTCAATTTTTTAGGAATAAAATGAATAACGCAGAAATGGAAATTTATTGTGTGAAGGACCCTGAATTAGGCCGGGAAACAGAGAAAATATTTTTCCACTGGTTGAGCCAATGCAGAAATATTCAAATTATCGGAAGCTTTTGTTAAATCGATGATATCCCCATTTTTCATTAACAGATTAATGTTTTGCTTATCTTGATTGTACGCCTTATTCGTCAGGATATCTGAATAAACAAAATAGTCAACTTCTTCCCTCGTCAAATGATAGGCTTCTTGAACACGTTGGCGTTCAGCTGCAATTCGTTCTTCACTGAATGGCTCCTTCGAAATAACGATTTTAAATAATTTTCGATTCACTAACGATTGTGCTAACTGAGCTAAGATTAAATCGGAATGCGTTTGCCATACTTTAATCGCCGACCAAATGTCGTAATCGTCTAACAGGGCAAAGTTTTCTAGTACCTCTTTTCGTTCATGAAAGTCATTTTCTGTAATGTCTTGTGTCATGAAAAAGGACAAGGCCGGACTCGCAAACACGCTGTCGCCTCTTTTCGCTAGAAATTTAGCTCGTCGTAGTGCATGAATCAACATAAATTCAGCAGCAACGACTGTCTTGTGTAGGTATACTTGCCAGTACATTAAGCGACGCGCAACAATGAACTTTTCAATCGAATAAATTCCTTTTTCCTCGAGAACCAATTGTCCATCGCGGACATTTAACATTTCGATCAATCGATCTGTTCCAATAATTCCTTCGCTTACTCCCGAATAAAAACTATCTCGATTTAAATAATCGAGTCGATCCATATCCAATTGACTGGAAACTAATTGATGTAAAAATGGCTTACTGTATTTATTTTGAAAAATCAACAAAGCCATGTCGAGTTGACCATCGAATTCCTTGGATAATTCTTCAATAAAAAACGAAGAGATCTCTTCGTGACTTACACCACAAACGATATCGTATTCCAATGCATGACTAAACGGACCATGTCCAATGTCGTGCAGTAAAATAGCCAAACAAACCGCGCGTTCTTCCTCCACGGTAATTTCGTGTCCTTTGCGTCGAATCGTTGCAACAGCCTCACTCATCAAGTGCATCGCACCCAAAACATGATGAAAACGCGTGTGATTTGCTCCCGGATAAACAAGGTGACTTAATCCCAACTGCATGATGCGACGAAGTCGCTGCATATGAGGATGTTCTAAAATATCGAAAATTATTTCGTCCGGAATTGTAATAAAACCATAGACTGGGTCGTTAATAATTTTCTTCTTGTTGTTTCGATGTTGATTCGGTTGCAATTGAGTACCTTTAATTAAATTCATTCAAAACTATTAAAAATAAGGCATATGCAGGGTAAAATTCTTTGGGCGGACGATGAAATTGAATTATTAAAACCACATATTTTGTTTCTTGAAGCAAAAGGATACAGTGTCGACCCCGTTACGAATGGACAAGATGCCATTGAAAAAGCGCACCTTCATTCCTACGATATTATCTTCTTGGATGAAAATATGCCTGGATTAACCGGTCTTGAAACCTTGTTCCAAATCAAAGAACAAAAACCCCTTGTTCCCATCGTGATGATTACGAAAAGTGAAGAAGAACA
>CALQBB020000190.1 GCA_943328715.2 Polynucleobacter meluiroseus
CCTTCAATAACCGCAACCGCGTTGCTTAATGAAAGCGCCATGGAAACTGTTAGGAATTGCACGAAGCGACCAACAAAGCGGAATACATCACTAAAGAAGTTTCCTGTTTTATCTCGGTAAGCATTCCAATAGTAAAATGCCAGAAATACCGTACTAGATAAAAAGAATGCTCCTACTTGAATGAAGAAATTCAAATCAGAGAAAGAATCCTTAATGTGAAGAACTGGCAGGCTCAACAAAGAAAGAATCAAAATAAAGACAAATACAGATGAATTGAATAAATGCGCCAATCCGTGTAAACGATCGGAGAATTTCAATCCTTTTGTTGTCACAATGCGCTTCCACATTTTAATGAATACCTCTGCTCCACCTTTCATCCAACGGTGTTGTTGACTTTTCAAAGCCGACATCGTAATTGGTAATTCTGCTGGCGATTCTACTTCTTCCAAATAGTTGAATTTCCATCCACGCATTTGTGCACGGTAACTCAAGTCCAAGTCTTCAGTAATGGTATCATGTTCCCATCCACCTGCATCTTCGATACACGCTTTTCTCCATACTCCCGCGGTACCGTTGAAGTTAATGTAGTGTCCTTGTGCATTGCGTCCACCTTGCTCAATCGCAAAGTGTCCGTTTAATCCAAATGCTTGCAATTCTGTTAATAGGGAATACGTTTTATTCAAGTGACCCCAACGTGTTTGAACGACACCAATTTTATCTGTGTTGAAGTATGGCATGGTGCGCAATAAGAAATCTTTGTCTGGAACGAAATCCGCATCGAAAATCGCGATGAATTCGCCTTCCACTTGATCCATTGCTGCGTCCAATGCTCCCGCTTTGTATCCGGTGCGATCTACGCGGTGAATGTGTTGGATATTGATTCCACGTGCCGCAACTTCGGCTACTTTTTTCGCAATAATATCTTTCGTTTCATCCGTAGAGTCATCCAACACTTGAATTTGGAATTTATCTCTTGGATAATCAAATTCCGCAATGGTATCGATGATGCGATCTGCTACGTACATTTCATTGAACATCGGTAATTGAACGGTTACTTTTGGAGCGTTTGCTAAATCAAATGCGGGTTCAACTCTGCTTTGTTGTGCTTTGCGTTGCTTACGGTAAGCGAAGGCAAGAGACAATTGCACCATACTGTAATAGAAGATTAAGAGAAGGCAAATACCATAAATCACTAAAATGACTTTCGCCATGACATGTGACCAATAATGTTCTTTTACGAATGTCCTTCCGTTTTCTGTGACTTTGCGGTCGCCCCAGTTGAACATCCAAGAAACTTTTAAATTTGCTGTAAATGGTTGTGTTTTACTGAAGGTGTAATGAACAAGGTGCTCTTTGGCATTTGTTTCGAACATTTTCAAAGTGTCTGCACGGTAATCCTCATCGATGAGCATCAACATACTTTTTCCAATCGGAACATTTCTAAAGGTAAAGACTCCATTTTCATCCGTTTCGGTAGTGTATACTTTACCAGTGACGCTGGATGTTAAGCTCACTTTCACCTTTTCAACTTCGTTACGTGTTTTGTAATCGACTAGATATCCTTCAATTTTCTTTGAATACTGAATACGATCCTTTGTGGCATGCGCACTGATTGTGGTAACAAAAAGCGCTAAAATCAAGAAAAAGTTCCTCATTTGTGAGTGAAAAAAAGATGTAAAAAAAAGCAAATATAAATTTATTCTTTCATTAATGTCATTTCGTCCACCAAGTGTTTGGCATCAGAGTAAATATCCATAACCCAAAGTACGTAGCGAATGTCCACAACGATGTTTCGACAACGGTTCGGATCGAACAAATAATCACTCATCGTACTTTCCCATGAACGGTCAAAATTGAGTCCCATTAAATAGCCATTTTTGTCTAAAACGGGCGACCCGGAATTTCCACCTGTTGTGTGATTGGATCCAGTGAAACACACCCAAAGTTCGTTGCCTTGTGCGTATGGACCATAGTTTTTCGCTGCGTGCAATTCTACCATTCTTGGCAATAAATCAAAGTCCGGATTTCCTGTGTTGTATTTGGCAATAATTCCATCCAAAGTCGTATGTTCTGTGTAGCGCATCCCATCTGTTGGCGCCGATCCTTCTAGTTGTCCGTAGGTAATGCGCAGGGTTGAATTCGCATCTGGCCAATGTTTTTTGTCTGGGAACATCGTGTATTTTCCTTCCACGTACACTTGCATCAAGTTGTTGACGCTCGTTTGGAAGCTGCGATAAGCAGGAACGGTTTCATTTCTAAAGGACTGAAAATACTGATAGAAATGCGTGTATCCAAGGTCCTTGTTCAATTTTTTAATGGATTTATCGGAGAAAGAACTTAAAAAAGCCATGTATCTTTCCTGATTGGTAAAGATGGAATGCGAATAAATATCTGTCGCGATTCCGTTCACATAATTCACAAACCATTCACTCGCTACAGAATATTTCACATCCTTGGTGATTTCCTTCCATTGTTCAGTGTAGTCGAGGTAGGCCTTTGTTTGATCCATGAAAATGTGTAAATCGACCTCGCTGTTGTAATTTTTGAAGAATCCTTCTGCCGATGCTTTCATTTTCTCAATGACTTTCGCCAATTCACCATTCTCGGCATATTTCGCGTAATTGGTCACTAAATCCTCCATTCCACGCACGAGTTTAAAGTATTCTGGTCCGTAAGAGAAATATTCTGCGCCCATTGCATACTTGAATTCAATTTGCTGGTCTTTTTCTACCAATGCGTTCAGCTGATTGACCACCTCTGCATATTTCGTCCATTCCGGCTTGCTCAACGCCATATCTTTGTAGGCTTTTTCTTCTTCCAACTTGAGTTGTACGGCTTGTAGGTTTTTTAATCCTTCAATTTGACCAATCCATTTTTTCCATGCATTTGCAATACTCGCTTGTTTCGCTGAATATTGAATGCGCGTTAAATCGGAATTTTTCATTCCTTCATCAATCACCGCTAAGGAAAGGTCGCGCATGTGAATACGTGCCGGACGCTCTTTCTCAATGATGAATTTCAAATAGGAAGAAACAACATGTTGCTCCGTTTGACCCGGAAATCCATACACCATCGTAAAGTCGCCTTCTTGGCGGTTTTGAAAGGAAATCGGTAGGTAATGCAAAGGAGTGTAAGGAACATTATCTGGAGAATATGCAGCTGGTTTGTTATCTTTTCCTGCATAAATGCGAAATACGGAGAAATCTCCGGTATGACGTGGCCAAACCCAGTTATCTGTGTCCCCACCAAATTTTCCAACTGAGTTCGGTGGTGTTCCCACAAAACGCACATCCAAGAACACTTCTTTCAACATTAAATAGTAATCGTTGCCGTAATTGAAGGCTTTGATTTCTGCTTCGTAATGCGTTCCAACGATTGCAGCGGCACATAATTTCTTAATGTTTGCCATAATCACTGCTTGATCACTTTTGGAACTCGCTCCCATCAACACATCTTTCGTTACATCGTCAATGCGCACAATACGCATAGCAGTTAAACCTGGATTCGCTAATTCGTCTGATTTGTTTTTTGCCCAAAATCCATTTTTCAAGTAATCGTGTTCGAGTGAAGAATGGGACTGAATTTGTCCGTAACCACAATGGTGATTTGTCAACAACAATCCTTGACTTGAAACCAATTCTGCTGTACATCCGCCACCAAATTGCAAGATGGCATCTTCCATACTTGTCGAATTAACGCTGTATATATCAGACGCTGAAAGTTTCATTCCTTTCGCTTTCATATCCGACTCAAATGCCGCAATCAACGATGGAATGAGCATTCCTTCTTCTGCGAAGG
>CALQBB020000191.1 GCA_943328715.2 Polynucleobacter meluiroseus
ATAATCGATGCAAATGGTGAAAGATGGAGAAAAGAGCGATCAAATTCATCTGCTTCGATCACCGTATACACGCTGTCTTTGTTCAAAACCAGATTCGATTGAAAGTTCGTTGCAATTCCTCCGAGAAAAGCATTGCATTTCATGTCTGATTGATCTAACATGAACGCCAACATGCTACTAGTTGTCGTTTTTCCATGTGTACCCGCAACACATAGTCCTTTGGATTGACGAGTCAACATTCCCAAAACTTCTGCGCGCTTCAATAAGGTGAATCCACCACTTTTAAAAAAGGTTAATTCTCCAAGTTGCTTAATGGCTGGAGTGTAAACGACCAATGTGTTCGCTTTGTTTCTGAATTGTTCTGGAAGCTGGTCACCCAAATCTTCAAAGTGAATCATGCAACCTTCTTCGTCAAGCTGTTTAGTCAGCGGTGATGGTGTTTTGTCATAGCCGCCAACCGTCAATCCGTTTTGATTAAAATAACGTGCCAACGCGGACATGCCAATACCACCAATCCCAATAAAATAAACCTGTTTATATTGCTCGAATTGTTGCATTTGTTTAGATAATTGATTCACACGCATCGACTATTTCCATGCATGCATTTGGTTTGGCTAAAAGTCGAATAGATCTAGCTAGTTGCTCACAAGAAGCTGGATTGTTTAACAATTCAATGGCCGTTGGAACTAATGTTTCTTTCGATTGTGCATCCGTTACTAACATAGCTGCATCTTGTTGGACAAGCGCCATGGCATTTTTTGTTTGATGATCTTCTGCAACATTTGGTGAAGGAACTAAAATACATGGTTTTCCAATTAAGGTCAGTTCCGAAACGGATAACGCACCTGCGCGCGAAATGATGACATCCGCTGAAGCATAGGCTAAGTCCATTCGCTGAATAAACGCATGAACCTGTACCGTTGACTTCCAAGAATCTTCGAATTGTTCTTCAATTTGGCTTAAGTAGTTTTTACCACATTGCCAGATCACCTGTACATTCGATGCAGCTAATGTTTGGATGTGATTCAAGACACTTTCGTTCAGTGTGCGTGCACCCAAACTTCCGCCAATTACTAGAATGGTCTTTTTGGACGAATCCAGGTGAAAGAAGGTCTGTGCTTCTACGAGTAAATCCACGTGTTTCGACACCAAATTACGTACTGGATTTCCTGTTTGGATGATTTTTGACGTTGGAAAAAACTGATCCATTCCGCTATATGCCGTGCATATTTTCGCGGCCTTTTTTGCTAATAATTGATTGGTTTTCCCAGGGAAAGAATTTTGTTCTTGGATGAGTGTTGGGATGCGCAACATATTGGCCATTTGTAAAGTTGGACCACTTGCGTATCCTCCTACACCAATGACTAATTGCGGATTAAATCTTTTGACGATGGAACGCGCCTTCCACAAACTATTCAGAATTTTAAATGGAAGCAAGAAATTTGACAAGGTCAATTTACGCTGAAATCCAGCAATGGGTAATCCGACAATTTCGTAACCAGCTTGTGGAACTTTTTCCATTTCCATTTTTCCAACTGCTCCAACGAACAATATGGACACAGATGGATTTCTTCGTTTGATTTCGTCGGCAATGGCCACCGCTGGGAAAATATGTCCACCTGTCCCACCACCTGAAATAATTACCCGTTGAATACTCATTACTTGATATATTTTATGCTTGCTCGAAAGTAGCTTCGTCTTTTTCTTTTTCTAAATCTTTTGCAAATGCCTGAATCACTCCAATGGAAACACATGCCATAATCAACGCGGATCCACCCATCGCAAGGAAGGGCATGTTTTGTCCGGTCACTGGAAAGACACCTGTACAAACCAACATGTTAATACTTGCCTGCGTCAAAAGGTGAATACCGATTCCCAAGGAAACATACGATTGAAAGAGATCGGTCGTTTTTAGCGCAATCTTGATGATTCGATGTAGTAAAATCAAGTACAACAAGGCTAAAAAAGCCGCCATTAAAAATCCAAATTCTTCTACGAAAGTCGCATAGTAGAAATCTGCATAGGCTTCCGGTAAGTACTCTTTCAATTTTCCATCACCAACACCTTGACCGAATAGAGACCCAACGTGTATGGCTAATTGCGCATTTTTTGCTTGTGCATTCGCTTGAGCCGTTTTAATGTCTTGGGAATCACTTTCCATGCGATTGGTTAAGCGATTCTTCCAAGTATCGAAACGTGGAAGGAGTCCAACCTCTGGAAAAGTAATGTGAAAGAGAACAGCTAACGATGCCAAAGCGATTCCAACTCCGGCCATGGCGAATAATTTTCCCCAAGGAACTTTCCCAATGTATAGTAAAGCCATACAGAGCAAGAACAACATGGCAGCAGTAGAGAAGTTGTCTTTGACGATCAAGGTACAGATCACTCCAATTGGAATCAACAAGGGAAGAATCCCTTCTTTCCAACTAGATAGCTTATCTTTCTTTTTCACCAAGATGCGACTGATATATATGATCAGGGCAAATTTGGCGAAATCAGAGGATTGAAAGGTTAGTTTCACAAATGGAATCCGGATCCAACGTCCAGCGCCATTGACTTCTGTTCCAAAGAACAAGGTGAAAAGCAAGAGCGCAATCGCGAGGTAATAAGAGAATTTCGCGAGTTGACTAATGTATTTTGAATTTACACGGTGAATCGCAAACATGGATGCGAATCCAATGACCACGTAAATTAAGTGTTTAAATAAATATTGAAAAGGTGAGCCACCTTCGATTTTCACCAAAATTGGCACGAAACTATAAACCGTTACGAGGGAGAAAGACATCATGAGGATCGTAATTATCCAAATGACAGGATCGCCTTTCAAGTATTTTAAGTATTCTCTCATATCAATTGTACCAAATTGAGGTAAGCTGCTATTTTCAGGGCAACGTATTCACTATCACTTTCTGTGCAGGTAAATAACAAAGTCCCGGTTGATGTTAATTCTGTCATTAATCCATTCAATACATCTTGGATGTCAACAAACTCGTTTTCCAACATAAAACCAGTTCGATTCTCTCCAAATGAAAGGATGCTTTGAAACTTGTTCATTAATTGTGGGCGGACACTCAAAACTGCTTCAATTTCTGTCGGATTTCCTACCCAAATGATTCCGGAAGGAATGGATTCGATGAAATTAATCAAGGCATTTTGTTCTGGTTGCATCCACGTAAATACATCAAGTCCTTTCAATTTTCCGTGCGCGCGCAAGCCCACACCCTGTGATCTTGACAGGGAATCATTGATGGATTTTCCTTGAATATGAACGTGTTTATCCTGCATCTTGAAACAGAAAAATTACAGCATTCGAACTGCTTGTTTGAACTGATTTCCTCTGTCCTCGTAGTTCTCGAATAAATCGAAACTTGCACAAGCTGGAGAAAGAAGTACGATCTCATCTTTTTGTGCCAAACGGTATCCATAAGCAACCGCTTCAGCAGCAGATTTCGCTTCCACAATTGTTTCTACGATTCCAGAAAAAGCCTCGATGATTTTAGAATTATCCGTTCCTAAACAAACAATTGCTTTCACTTTTTCGCGAACAAGTGCTGTTAATTCAGAATAGTCATTTCCTTTGTCAACGCCACCGACGATCCAAACTGTTGGATTCTCCATACTTTCCAAAGCGAACCATGCAGAATTGATGTTTGTTGCTTTTGAATCGTTGATGAATTCAATTCCGTTCACTTTTGCAACGAACTCAAGTCTGTGTTCAACGTTTGTGAAGTCCTCTAAACTTTCACGTACAATATCCTTGCGGATTTCAACTAGTCTCGCTGCGATCCC
>CALQBB020000192.1 GCA_943328715.2 Polynucleobacter meluiroseus
AACCTGTCAAATCATTCGAAAGGACTTAAATCTAAACCAACCTATTATTGCTTTTTTAACTGCGCGCACAGAAGACTACGCTCAAATCGCCGGTTTTGAAGCAGGAGCAGATGATTACATCAATAAACCCATCAGACCAAGATTGTTATTGAGTAAAATTGATTCCTTGCTCAGAAGAACAAAGAATTCAGAAAAACAAATAGAATCAACCATTCAAATTGACCGAGACCGATTCCTAGTAATCGTAAACGGAGAATCTTTGACATTACCCAAAAAGGAGTTTGAACTCCTCGAATTACTTGCCAGTAGACCCGGAAAGGTATTTAATCGAGATCAAATACTTTCCGTCGTTTGGGGAAATGAAACCATTGTTGGTGAAAGAACCATCGATGTTCATATCAGAAAATTGCGTGAAAAGCTTGGAGATGACTATATTCGCACTATAAAAGGTGTCGGATATACCTTCAAGGATAAATGAAAACAGCAAGACCAAGCATTTTAATTTTTTACGGAAGTTTAGCATTCATACTCTTGAGCTTCCTATTTACCCTCCTTGTTCATAATAGCATCCTTACTTTAAGTACAAACCTCATCATTGCTATTCCTGTTTTTTCTGGTGGAGTTGCTTACCTCGTTTTCTATTTCCTGCTAAAAGGATTTATTCAATACCGACTTTCCCTCATCTACCGATCGATTCAGATCAAACAACCAGAGAACATCACCTTCGCTAAATCAATTGATTCCCTCATGGAAGATGCCGAAAAGAATGTGGCAGAATGGAAAGAAAATAGCAGTATTGAAATCTCTAAACTTAAAGAGCAAGCCGAATTCCGAAAAGAATTTCTTGGCAATTTAGCACACGAACTAAAAACACCTGTATTTTCGATACAAGGGTATTTGCTCACCCTACTCGATGGCGGACTTGAAGATCCAACGGTCAATCGAGCTTTTCTAGAAAGAGCATCGAAATCAACAGATCGCATTACAGGAATTCTGGAAGACCTCGATCAAATTACGCGCATGGAAACGGAGAATCTGCGTCTCGAAATTCGGTCATTTGACATCATAGAATTATTGAAAGAGTCCTTCGATTCATTCGAACTCATCGCCAAAGAAAAAAATTACCAATTACTTTTTGAGAAAACATTTACATCAAAATATGTAAACGCTGACCGAAATAAACTCGGACAAGTATTCACAAACTTGATTTCTAATGCCATCTCATACGGAAAGGATAATGGGATTTTACTTGTTTCCATTTTGGATATTAATGATCACTACCTGCTAGAGTTTAAAGATGATGGTCCGGGAATTGAACCTCATCACCTGTCGCGCTTATTCGAACGCTTTTACCGCGTGGAAAAAAGTAGAAACCGAAACGAAGGAGGATCTGGACTAGGTCTCGCCATCGCAAAACACATCGTCGAATCTCACGGTCAATCGATCCAAGTGAAAAGTCAAGTCGGAATCGGAACAACGTTCGTCTTAACCATGGAGAAAAGTAAAAATACAGGTCCAGTAAGCTCGCGTGGCATTCCTTTGAAATAATTAGCCGGATTTTATTCCTACCTTTATTTCCCAGTGCTTTCAACATGAGTTCATCCGAAAAACAAGTCTTCACACTTAAACAAGTCGTTCAGTCTATTCAAAAGACCATCGAGGAACGGTATTCAACGAATTATTGGGTGAAAGCAGAAATGCATAAGATGAATCGCTACCCTAGTGGACATGCATTTCCAGAACTGGTTCAAAAGGAAGACGGGAAAATCGTCGCTCAAATTACGGGGACTATATGGAAGCAACAGCTCGAACGAATCAATGAAGCCTTTATTCGTGTCGTGAAAGAACCTCTTCAAGATGGCAAAAACCTCTTGCTTCTGGTGAAAATAAATTACCACCCAACCTTCGGACTCACACTCCAAATTTTAGACATCGATCCCTCCTACTCTCTCGGTGAATTACAGCGCGAACGTGAGGAAACCTTGAAGAAACTAGAAGCTCTTCAATTAATCAATTCGAATCAATCCAAAGAATTTCCACTGCTACCAAAACGAATTGCCATCATTTCTGGGGATTCGAGTAAAGGACTATCAGATTTTTACCAAGTTCTGCAAGATAATCCATACAATTATTTCTTTGAGACGACACTTTTCGAAGCGTACGTTCAAGGCGACCTAGCAGTGAATTCGATTGTCAATGCCTTAGAAAAAATCAAAGAAAGCATTGATCAATTCGATGTAGTCGTGATCGTCCGTGGTGGTGGTGCCGAAGTCGGAATGACCTGTTACAATCATTTTGATCTGTGTAAATCCATTGCCTCTTTCCCGATTCCAGTTCTCACCGGTATTGGACACTCCACGAATTTAACCGTTGCCGAGTTGGTCGCGTTTCGAAATGCCATCACACCAACAAAACTTGCTGAGTTCTTGGTCATGACGTTTCGTGAATTTGACCTGGAAATTCAACAACTCACTCAACAACTTTCCTTAGAAAGCGAGCGTTTACTCGCGATGAAACACCAGAAACTCGTTGCCCGAGTAAATGGACTCACCCAAGTGGTGCAAAAAAGAGTCCGGAATGCGAAGGAACGTTTTTTATCCCTCCAATTTCAAGTACAGCATCAAAGCAGAAGTCAATTGGTTAAGCACCAACAATCGATTGAAAACCAAGAAACACGCTTGAAACCTCAAGTTCAATTTTTCCTGGAAAAACAAACGCAAAAATTACAGCAATTGAAAGAAAAAGTACATTTTTTAGATCCCATTCATGTACTCAAACGTGGTTACAGCATCACGCGAATCAATGGAAAAGCGATTGATGAACATGTACTCATTCCCGTGGATGCAGAACTCGAAACACAAACAGTTCAAGGAACTATTTCGTCAAAAGTTACTTCGGTATCTAGAAAACCTTAATGCGTTCGGGTCATTGATTCCGGAACGCAAATGATAAAGTCTGCGCGTCCAAGGTGTTCTTTGTCCAGTTTACGTACATCCTCTTGTGTGACCGTGGAAATGGTTAAAACACGAATGTTTACTTGTTTTTGTTGAACATACCACAAAATTCCTTGGTGGAAATCGGAATGAAAGGCCCCGTTAAAATGCAAATGAACAGTACCTTCTTTTCTTCCCGGATTCGCCATGATAAATTGTGCCATCGTTGCATCTTTAAATGCTTGCGACTCCACCATGTTCATACCCATGTTTACACCCATATGTCCACCCATTGTGTAAACTTCTTTATATTGAGAAAGCGTCGTGTCTACGATGAAATCAATAGGCGCCATTTGCGATTTGATCGTCAAACTTAAGGTGTCCAACGCTTTTCGGCCCTTTTTGAACAAGAGTGACGCATATTTTCGCTGCACATTGGACGCCACACAAAATAATTTATTCGTTTTGGCGAAGTCGATGATTGGCGCATAATCCGTTTCGTAATTTGGCCAAAGTCTCATCGTATCTTTAAACTGCTTCGCTGTTAAATTCCCGAGCAAATATTGACTAAGCAACTCCTGTTGGTCCTGCTCAAACATCTCAAATCCCAACTGCAAGTTTGAGCCAGCTTCCGCATACATTTCTTTCGTCAATTCCAATTGCAACCAATGCGAAATTGGATTATCATGAAACTCTCCAAACAAACCGAGCTCTTTATTTTCGGTGGATTCAACTAGTTTTTCAAATGTTGTTTTCTTACCATTGGCAGTGTAAATAACGTATGCTGGTTTATCTTGAGAAAAAAGTTGGCTTGTCTGAAACAAACACATG
>CALQBB020000193.1 GCA_943328715.2 Polynucleobacter meluiroseus
CGTTAACAAGGTTACTTTCAGCAAGCCGATTGTTTGATCGATGGCATTCACGGTTAACGAATAAGTTGTTGCATCATTTAAACTGTTTTCATCAATTCCAGCATTTGGACTTGCAACAGACGCACTAAATGTGTGATTTCCTACAGATAAAGTAACACTTGGCAACGAAATTAATTCGGTCTGCCATTGCGCTAAAGAACCACTCCAGTTAAGCGTTTGATTCGCTCCACCATCAATGGAATAGGTCACAACTGCGGATGTTAGGGTAGTGGACCCTGAATTGGCTATCGTTACTTTCGGCGTGTAATTAGTTCCGCAGAAAGCTGTTAATTCCAAGATAGGACCTGATAATCCTGCGTCAAGAAGTGCCACAGTAGCATTCGCTGGGTCAAAACCATTAATAAATCCAGCCCCGGAATTATTTGGGTCTAACCAGCACTTCAATTGATTCGTTGTATTACTTCCGGCTGGGTCCCAAGACACACTGAATTTACCGTATTCATCGGATAGATTGGCTCCACCACACGCAGATGCTCCACCGTGTAATTGTCCAATAATGCGGTGATTTTGATCATATAATGGCGATCCTGAGGAACCACCTTCCGTTACACCACTATCCCAAGTTGTTACTCCCCAGTGGCTATTTGCCGGACAAGTACCGAAGGTTGTTGAAATTAACGGTTGATTTTCAAAGGATATTTTTTTAATGTCTCCAGATGGATGATGAATTCCGACAGCCGAAGTTGGTGTGTTTCCAGAATGGTCCCAACCAGAAAAATACGGAGTGTACGACGCAGGAACCGTTCCAGCGGTGAGTCCACCAGTGATTTCTACTAAACAAAAGTCAGATGCAGTTGCGCGTGCACGAAGTACTGCTCCAGACAAGGATTGAAAAGTTGGGGACGCTGCTGGATTATTACAATCTGGTGACTGCCAATTAAAGCGGAAAATCCACGAAGCCGGATTGCTGTAACAATGGTCTGCCGTTAATACATAAGGTTTTCCATCGTTTAACGTATTATTGACCAACGATCCAGAGCAGAATCCACTACTTCCTGAAACAAGCATGACGGCTGCATTGCGCTCCAAGGTCCAAGGTAAACCCTCTGAACAATTCACATTGCGATTACAAGCACCTGAACTGCCAAAGGCTTTCGTTTGGAATTCAGTTGCCGTGCGGTAACCATGCGTCACAATGGAAACTTGAATGTGTCCTTGAGCATTATTCTTTGGCACATAATATTCTACAATTGAACGACTTCCTGGTACTAATTCAGTACCTAATTGACCTTCAAACAAATGATTAGACGTAAAACTTCCCAAAATAAAATTCTTCTCAGGATTAAAAACATACAACTCGTTCCCTTCTGGAATAACAGTATGATCAAATGTTAAATTAACCGTCAAAGCGTTTTCACATTCTACCATCAAATGCCAAATGCGATCACCGTTGGGAAGATTCGTCCAGGTTCCAGCATTATTTGTATTTAAATTTGTGTAATTATTCCAACCAAAACGCCAAGGTGCTGTTCCTGTACCATCGACTAAAGCATCTTCTGCTTTCAACGACTCAATGTTTGGTTCAACGAAAGAAACTTTACTGATTTCTTTCAGGTTAATGCTTGCTTTGTACGTTTTTTTCCATCCATCGCCTTGTTGAGCGAAACTTTGAAACGTGAAAATTGCCAAAAGTAAGGTAAGGGTCTTTTTCATGGTTGCTTATTTATTTGTTATACGTTTAATGCCACATCCTTTTGGTGGAGTGGAGTTTGTCTTGATTTTTTTGTGGCTTGCTAATTCTTTCAATGCCATTTTCAGATAAGGTATATCTTCTTTGCGTTCTTTGTCCCAAATATTGTCGATTGAACCCATATACACCAATTCCATTTCGGAATTTAGCAAAAAGACATGTGGCGTTGTTTTTGCACCAAAAATATTTGCCATCGTAGAATTTACATCCACTACATAAGACATTTTATACTGTTGCAATTCTGAATGCTTCAACATTTCTTCATATGAGTCTGCTCCTTGACGTTTCCCTTCGTTAGAATTCACGAGAATCATTCCGATTTTTAGGCTATCTGCCAAATCGTAAAGTGTGTTATATTGAGGTTCCCAACCAGGAAAATCTTCCGTTCCAACCACAAAAGGACACGTGTTACAGGAAAAAATCACCAGTAAACCATTTTCTTTTTTCGAATCGTTTAGTGAGGTAGTTTCCCCTTTTGTGCTTTGCAATTGATCGTCCAACATCAATGCTTTATCACCGATTTTCATCTGAGCATTCAAGCAAGCGGCGCAAACCAAGAATAAAAGTAAGAAGTGTAATTTTTTCATAAGAGTTGAAATAGTGAGAGGAAAGTTACGATTTTTCTTTAAGATACACATGATTAACAGATAAAAACCAACGAGACAAGTTGTATATTTGTAGGTAGGTATGGAGATGAAAAAGAAACCATTTGTTGTCGGTATTTGTGGCGGAAGTGGCGCTGGTAAAACAACGCTATTAAGAAGATTATCTGAATCGTTTGGTGGAATTACTCCATCCGTGTTTTCGATGGACAATTACTACCATCCCATTGAAAAGCAAGCTTTAGATCAGAATGGCAAAGTTAATTTTGATTTGCCAGGGGCTTTGGACCAAGATAAATTGGAGGCCGATTTACAACAACTAGTTTCCGGAAATCCAATCGAGGTGAAGGAATATTTCTTCAATGCTCCTCCAAACAAAAACGTGCTGTTAACCATTCAGCCAAGTGAGGTCATCATCGTTGAAGGACTATTTTTATTTCATTATCAAAAAGTATTTGACACGCTTGACTTCAGTATTTTCGTAGATGTTGATCACGAAACACAACTAGATCGACGCATCTACCGTGATCAAGAGACACGTGGGTACAAACGTTCAGAAATCATCTATCAATGGGATCACCATGTTCTTCCGTGTTATCAAAATTACATTGAGCCATACAAAGAACAAGCGCACTTTATTTTCAGGAATGATCACCGCGCAGATGAAGACTTTGGACACTTATTTATTTCCCTCTCCAAATTGACTAAAATGGAGTTGCAAACATGAAAAAATGGGTGCACATAGCCCTGAATTTCAAGTATTTCATACTTGCGATAAGCGCATTTAGTTGGCTTGTGTATGAGCAGGCAGCACTTGAGAAAGAAGGACAAATTCCCGAAAAAAAAATTCAAGAACTTTTTCTTCAACAAGAACAAAAGATCAAGCGCACCGCATCGAGTGCATTACACTATTTCAGACGACATGGGTCCATTCCCGTTAATGAAACGTGTCAAGTTCACATTTACAAAGAGGACCGTTTAATCAAATGGAACACAAATAAAGTTCCTGTTTCCAATTTTTCCAGTATTCAATTTCCAAGTCGTGGACTCATACAACTCCAAAACGGATGGTACTATGGTGATGTATTGAAAGAAGATGGGTATTTATGTTGCGCATCCTTTTGTATAGTACAAGAATACTCCTATTCTAACGAGTTCATTGCTTCTCATCCAAATCCATTATTTGGGAAGACTAAATTTGCTATTTCATTAGATGCAACACGTGGTATTCCCATTTATAATTCCGCGAAACAATATTGCTTTTCCGTTATCGGGAGCGAAAATTCTTCTGAACCAACACCTTGGTATGTATTGCCGATATTTTTAATTGGATTAATCAGTCTTATTTATGGCCTGTACAAACAAGTAGAGTCAAATAGAGTTGGACGATGGTTATTAGTCCTCGGAATC
>CALQBB020000194.1 GCA_943328715.2 Polynucleobacter meluiroseus
AAAAAAGCCTTCGATCAATTCAATGTGCAGTCCACAATCGACTGGTTTGCTGAACGTGGGATTCCCATGAAAACCTATCCGGATGGTTGTTTATTCCCAGAAAGCAATGATTCACAGACGATTATCGATTGTTTTTTATCCGAAGCGAATAAACGTGGGATTCATATTTTATTGAACCAAGGCATCAAGCGAATTGAAACCGTTAAAAACGGATTTAAACTTCACGCCGATCAGAAAGTATTCGATGCAACGCGAGTGATTGTCACCACTGGTGGACAACCAAAACGAGGTAATTTCGATTGGTTGGAACAACTTGGTCACGACATCATTGAACCACTTCCGTCCTTGTTTACCTTCAATATGCCCGATAATCCGGTACGTGAATTAATGGGAACGGTGGTGGAAAAAGCGAGTGTGAGAGTCGAGGGAACAAAACTTCTCGGCCAAGGGCCATTGTTGATTACCCATTGGGGAATGAGTGGTCCAGCAGTACTGTTGCTTTCCGCATGGGGCGCTCGGATTTTAGCGGAAAAAAACTATCATTTTCATGTGTTAGTGAATTGGCTACACGAAATGAAGGAAGCTGATTTGCGTCAAAAAATCGAGATGACCGCTCATTTGCACGGCGCCAAAAAGGTACAGAACCTCAATCCTTTTCACATCACGAACCGACTTTGGCATTTTTTAATGGCGAAAGCGGAGATTCCGAGTGAAATACGCTGGCAAGAACTGGGCAAAAAGAACACCAATAAGCTGGTAAACATCCTCCTGAACGATCGTTACGAGGTGAAAGGCAAAACGACCTTCAAAGAAGAGTTTGTGACGGCAGGCGGCGTTTCTATGACGAACATTGATATTCGAAATATGGAAAGTAAACGCGTTCCAGGCTTGCACTTCGCTGGAGAAATACTAGACATCGATGGAATAACGGGCGGATTTAATTTCCAAGCCGCCTGGACCACCGGATTTATTGCCGGGAAAAACTGCCTTGCTTAAAACTCTGCGTTCAATGGCGTGCGAGGGAAAGGAATAACGTCGCGAATGTTGGACATTCCCGTTACAAACATCACCATGCGCTCAAATCCAAGTCCAAATCCAGCATGTGGAACCGTACCGAATTTACGTGTATCCATGTACCACCAAAGCTCTTCTGCTGGAATGTGGAATTCCTCACATTTTTGAAGCAATACATCATAACGTTCCTCACGTTGTGATCCACCAACGATTTCGCCAATTCCTGGGAACAAGACATCCATAGCCGCAACCGTTTTACCATCTTCGTTCAAACGCATGTAAAATGCTTTGATTTTCGCTGGATAATCCGTTAAAATGACTGGACAATTGAATTCTTTTTCCACTAAATAGCGCTCGTGCTCACTTTGAAGATCAATTCCCCATTCAACTGGGTACTTGAATTTCTTCTTTTTGTAGTGATTTGAATTCATCAATACATCAATTGCTTCCGTATACGTCAAACGTTTGAATGGATTTTCGATGACAAATTTCAAGCGTTCCAACAAGGTCATCTCGTTGCGCTCATTTTGCGGTTTTTGTGCTTGCTCTTGCGCATCGCGCTCACTTAAGAACTTCACATCCTCCGAACAATTGTTGAGGATATATGAACAAATGTATTTCAGAAAATCTTCTGTTAAATCCATGTTGTCCTTCAAATTATTGAAGGCAACTTCTGGTTCAATCATCCAAAATTCAGCAAGGTGACGCGAAGTATTTGAATTTTCTGCTCTAAACGTTGGTCCAAATGTGTACACTTGTCCAAGCGCAGTTGCTGCTAATTCCGCTTCCAACTGACCAGAAACCGTCAAGTTCACTGCTTTCCCGAAGAAATCTTCTTTATAGTTCACGGAACCATCTTCATTCAACGGTGGATTCTTCGCATCTAAGGTTGTTACACGGAACATTTCTCCTGCTCCTTCGGCATCAGAACCTGTAATGATTGGTGTGTGTAAGTAATAGAATCCACGGTCATTAAAGAACTGGTGAATGGCAAATGCCACCGAGTGACGGATACGGAAAACCGCACCAAACGTGTTCGTTCTAAAACGTAAGTGTGCTTGTTCACGCAAGAAATCCAAACTATGGCGTTTTGGTTGCATGACTGTTTTTTGAACCTCATCCGGATGTGCATCACCTAATATTTCGATGTGCTCCACTTGCAATTCTACTTGTTGTCCTGCTCCTTGAGATTCCACCAATTTTCCCGTCAAGGATAATGCTGAAGCGGTGGTGATGCGCTTTAAAAGTGCTTCATCCCATTGTTCAAAATCAACAACGGCTTGAATATTTGCCATACAAGAACCATCATTCAATTGAATGAAACGGTTACTACGGAAGGCACGCACCCATCCTTTTACATTGATTTCTTCACCGGTTTTGAGTGGTGAATTTTCAGCTAAAATCTCGGAAATTCGGTATCTTTTCATGGATGCAAAGTTAGTTGATTTCAGCTAAATAGCCGAGAACCTCCTTCAATTCGTCCAAGAAATTCCTAGTTTTTGTAGTTCTTCCTCTGAAACGGTTGGTGGAAAGACGCCTTTTTCCAGTTTTTCGATGACCAGTTCCGCGACTTTTTGCGCATCTTCGGACGTTTGGAATCCTTGATTTCCGGGCACACCTGGAATGGTTTGTTGGTCGATTATTCGTTTTCCTTTTTCCGAAATGCTGTACCCCCATCCCTCCGCTTGCAAATGGGTGAAAAAAGTATAATTTGATGAAGATTTTGGTTTACTTGGAGTGTTTTGCTTTTGCTCATTTTGTGAATCATTCAAGATTTTTTCCTGCGTCGCATTCACTACTTGTTCTGAAGCTGGTTTTTCGGAACAGGAAAAAAGTAGCAGGAAGAAAGAAAATATCAAAATCAATCGCATTTCACAACTATTTTTTGAGTTGGAATCCCGTTGATTTCACAACGAAAAATATAGGTTCCTGATTCCCAGTTTGAAACATCCACAGAAAACTGCTGGCTCGCACCTGATTCTGTTGACAATTGTTTTCCATCCATGGAATAAATGGCCATGTTATCCATGAATCGTTCGGACTGAACCGTCAATTGATGTTGAACTGGATTAGGGTAAAGCATTACTTCCAATAATTCGCTGGAGTTTAAACCGGCAGTTCCAGAATACGCCCAAAAATCTTCCAGAAAAATACCGTTGTATCCTCCTCCAACATACGAAACTCCATCGATGTAGAACGCAAAGGCATTTTTCCTTCCAGGCGCCGGAATGTTTGCGCGTTGAGTCCATGCATTCAAGTAATAATTGTACTCATAAAGGTCATTCTTAAAGTCACCGTTTAGGTCCTCCCCTGTTCCCACATAAGCAAGGGAAAGTGCTCCCCAAGCGACAGCACCTGCGCGCGGCGTTCCTGGAAAGGATGCTTTATCAATCCATGTGTCCGATTGAACATCGTACATCCACAAGTCGTTTTTAAGTGTCCCGTCATTCCCCGTTCCGATAAAGCCAAAACCGTTTAATTCAAATGCAACAGCATCTCGACGCGCAGTTCCAGAAAAATCAGCGACCTGAGTCCAAGTATTTAGATTTGGATCATAGGCATACACATCTTTTTTCAATCCAGTTACATCCTCTCCTGTTCCGACATAAGCTTTGTTTGCAGCAGTAAAACATACGGCTTGCCTTCTTGCTGTTCCTGAAAAGTTTGCTTTTTGCGACCAAGTCTCTGTTTGTGGATTAAATTCCCACAAGTCTTTCATGTATGCAACAGTTTGTGTTTGA
>CALQBB020000195.1 GCA_943328715.2 Polynucleobacter meluiroseus
CCGGCTAATACAAATGGTGTTTACAACCACACAATTACAATTGTTGATGATATTTTAGCTGAAAAAGCAGAGCGTATCATTGTTAAAATTCTGAATGGATCTAACGCACTAGTGTCTAGTACAGATAACTATAGAATTATGTTTATTGCAGATAATGACATGCAAGCACCGTCTCAAACCAATGAGTTAAACATGAATTTGCTTACAAGTTTCTCGAATGGAGCAACAGGGACAAACTCTGCCGAAATTGTCACATTTGATTCGGACGTAGATCGCATGTACATTGCAAATAGCATTGGAGCGAAATTAGACATTGTCAATTTTGCTAATCCGTCAAATCCAATTTTAATTTCTTCCGTTGCGATGGCACCTTATGGCAACATTAATTCTGTTGTTGCTCATGACAGTATTATTGTATTAGCGGTAGAGAATTCAAACCCACAATTAAATGGATCAGTAGTAATCCTTGATTACAATGGTAACTTCTTGAAACAAGTAACTGTTGGTGCAATGCCCGACATGATCACGTTCAACAAAAATTACACAAAAATTCTTACAGCGAATGAAGGTGAGCCGAATGCAACTTATACGGTCGATCCAGAAGGTTCAGTTTCCATTATTGACATTTCTGGAGGAATCAGTTCGTTAACACAAGCAAATGTTACCACTTTAGGGTTAACAGCGTATAACACGCAATCAAGCACATTACTTGCACAAGGAATTCGTTTATTCACTACAAGTGCAACAGTTGCTCAAGATTTAGAGCCAGAATACATTGCTATTTCTGATGACAATACAAAAGCTTACGTAGCTATTCAAGAAGCGAATGCTCTTTTAACCATTGATTTAACAACAAATAGTATTCTAAGTCTTTCCGCTTTAGGTTACAGTCAATACAATACTGGATCTGGAAATGCTTTAGACGCATCCGATCAAAGTGGAGCTGTACTCATCACAGGTGATTTACCTATAAAAGGTGCGTATATGCCAGATGCTATTTCGTATGCAACCATTGGTGGACAAGGATATATTTTCACAGCGAATGAAGGTGATTCAAGAGAATTTGGATCAGTAATCGATGCAAACAGAATTTCATCATCCACTTTTGTTAACTTGGATCCAGTTGCTTTCCCAGATGCAGCTATCTTAAAAAACAATAAATTCCTAGGTCGACTTAGTGCCTTGAAATATTCTGGAGATACTGATGGTGATGGTGATTATGATGAATTACATGTCATGAGTGGGCGTTCTTTCAGTATTCGCAATGCAACAAGTGGAGCGGTCGTATTTGATTCCAAAGACCTTTTGGAGCAAATCACTTCAAAACACCCTTATTTTGGTTCAATCTTTAATGCGTCAAATACAGTTGGTGCTCCATCGCTTAAAAACCGAAGTGACGATAAAGGTCCAGAGATTGAAGGAATCGCCGTTCATGAATACAACGGGTCCATGTATGCTTTTGTATCTTCTGAGCGCCTTGGAGGTGTATTCATTTTCAACGTACAAAATCCTTCTACTCCAAATTTCGTTGGATATTATAACAATCGATCCAATACAACAAGCGGTCCGGATTTAGGAGCTGAAGGAATTATTTTTATTTCTGCAGCTGATTCTCCAAATGGAAATCCACTTGTAATCTTGGCCAATGAAGTAAGTAGTACATTGTCCATTTATCAATTGAATACATGTTCTTCTATTGCAGGAGCAGAAATCAATAGTTCATTAACTGGATTCTGTCAAGGTTCTACGGCTTCTTTGAGTATTCCTGGTGCTGTTGGAAGTTCTTATCAATGGTTATTAAATGGCGCGCCAATTGCAGGAGCGACCGGTGTTACCTGCAGTATTTCCCAAGGTGGAAATTATGCAGTATTGGTTACAAACTCACTATTAGCATGTACAGATACGTCAAATGTGAAAGCGATTACAGCATATTCTCTTCCAACGGTGAATGCTGGTATTGATCAAGCAGTTTGCGCTGGGTCTAGTATCACATTGACAGGAAGTGGTGCAAATTCATATTCTTGGTCCAATGGGATCTCTAACGCGATCACATTCATCCCTTCCACATCTCAACTTTATACACTCACTGGAATCGATGCCAATGGTTGTTCAAATACAGATCAAATTCAAGTAACCGTAAATGCTCTTCCAACTGTTGATGCTGGGATTAATCAAACGGTTTGTGCTGGATCGAGTGTTGTGTTAAGTGGATCCGGAGCTTCTTCCTACACGTGGAATAATGGAGTAACGAATTCTGTCGCATTTTTGTCAACTACTACTCAAACCTACACCGTAACCGGTGTCGATGCCAACGGATGTTCTAATACAGACCAAGTTCAAGTTACCGTCAATGCTCTTCCAAATATTTATGCTGGAAACGATCAAACGGTTTGTGCTGGTTCAATCATTACCTTAACAGCTTTTGGAGGAAACACGTATACATGGAATAATGGGGTAACGAACGCTGTACCATTTTCTGCAAACACCTCACAAACTTACACTGTCATCGGCGTGGGATTAAATGGGTGTTCAAATACGGATCAAGTGAATTTAACCGTTCTAGCTCTTCCAATAGTGGATGCTGGAATTGATCAAAGCATCTGTGCTGGAAGCAGCATCGTTCTATCTGGAAACGGCGCAAATTCCTATTCTTGGAATAATGGAGTTGCGAATGGAGTTGCATTCATTCCTACTACGACACAAACATATATTGTAAGTGGAACTGGTTCAAATGGCTGTTCAAATACGGATCAAATCAATGTAAATGTACTTTCATTGCCAATGGTATCTGCTGGATTAGATCAAACGATCTGCGCAGGTGATTCCATCACCTTGAACGCTACAGGTGCAACAAACTATACATGGAACAATGGTGTCTCAAATGCAACATCATTTGCTCCAACAGCAACCCAAACGTATACAGTTTCAGGAGTTGATCAGAACAACTGCTCCAATTCAGACCAAGTTGTAATAACGGTTAATGCTCTTCCAATAATAACTGCTGGAATGGATCAAGTGACATGTTTCGGAAACTCAGTTGTATTGAATGCAACAGGAGTTAGTTCTCTTACTTGGAATAATGGTGTAATCAATGGCTTGTATTTCACACCATCGGCTACGCAAACATACGTGGTAACAGGAACAGATGCAAACAACTGTACAAATTCAGATGAAGTACAAATCACCGTGAATTCCTTGCCTGTAATTAATGCTGGTGTAGATCAAACGGTATGTCCTGGAGTTTCCGTTACACTAAACGCGACAGGTGGAATCAATTACCTATGGAATAACGGTGTGACTAATGGGATTTCATTTATTCCAACCGCGACTCAAAATTATATTGCATCTGGTTCTGATATCAATGGATGTTCTAATTCAGACACCGTTTTAGTAACGGTTATAGATTGTACCGGTATGGAAGAACAAGAGGGTGTGGACGTTTCTGTGTATCCAAATCCTATTCAAGATGTACTGCACTTCGACTTTCATCAAGTGATTAGAGGTGCTATTGAATTACTAAGTGTGGAAGGTAAATTAATTTCATCCGTAGAAATCAATGACCTAGAAACGTATCAAATGGATCTTTCGTCACTTGCTTTTGGACCATATTTTATCCGAATGAATTTGAATGGACAAACAAAATCAATTAAAGTAATCAAAGCAAACTAAGTTTGTCTTGATTACTTTATGATTTTTTATTTGTTTGGTTCTTCTTCGGAACGGGATCATAACCGAATCCACCACG
>CALQBB020000196.1 GCA_943328715.2 Polynucleobacter meluiroseus
AGGGGAATGAATTGCATTTTTCCAATGGAAAGAAAATCACCTTTATCAGTGAACGAAACCCAGAATTCATTCCATGGGCAGAACATGGTGTAGAAACTGTTTTGGAATCTACCGGTCTTTTCTTAACTCGCGAAGCAGCCTCTAAACACCTCGTTGGTGGTGCAAAACATGTGATTATTTCTGCTCCAGCAAACGATGAGGACATTCCATCAGTGGTGATGGGAGTGAATGAAGCAGCTGTTGATTTTAATGACGCTGTGATTTCGAATGCTTCCTGTACGACGAATAACGTCGCTCCAATGGTCAAAGTATTGAAATCTTTAATGGATATTGAGGTTGCATACATCTCTACTGTTCATAGCTACACTTCTGACCAACGTTTACATGATTCCCCGCACAAGGATTTACGTCGTGCTCGTGCTGCGGCAAATAGCATCATTCCAACATCTACTGGAGCAGCAAAAGCGATTACGCGCATTTTCCCTGACTTGAAAGGAAAAATTACCGGTGGAAGTTTCCGTGTCCCAGTGGCTGATGGATCCGTTACCGAATTAACCTTGGTGACAAAGTCTAATGTAACTGTTGAACAAATCAACGCAGCGATGAAATTAGCGAGCGAGACAGAGATGAAAGGAATCCTTGGTTATACCGAAGATCCAATTGTTTCCTGTGATGTGATCGGTAGTTCATACAGCTGTCTTTTCGATGCTGAATTAACAACGGTTTTCAATGGACTCGTAAAAGTTGTTGGATGGTACGATAACGAAGCGGGATATTCAAACCGCCTAGTAGATGTCGTAAAAGCTAATTAAGCTTCAATCGCCTGAACGCCAGGCAATACTTTTCCTTCAATATACTCCAGTAATGCGCCCCCTCCTGTGCTCACGTAGCTCACTTGGTCGCTCATCCCGAATTTCTGAACGGCTGCCGCACTGTCGCCACCACCGATTAAACTGAATGCTCCGTTTGCTGTTGCTTCCACGACAGCTTCTGCCACGGATTTCGTTCCGTTTTCGAACGCTTTCATTTCAAAAACACCCATCGGACCATTCCATAAAATGGTTTTGCTTGCCAACAAAACTTCGCGGAATTGAGCGATTGCTTCTGTACCAATGTCTAGTCCCATCCATCCGTCTGGAATTTGATTGCTTGGAGCTACCTTCGTTTCTGCATCGGCCGCAAATCTGTCCGCAATGGTAGAGTCTTGTGGTAAATGAATATGGACACCTTTTTCTTTGGCTTTTGTCAGGATCTCACGACACGTCTCTAAACGTTCATCTTCACACAAGGATTGACCGATTTGGCCACCTTGCGCTTTGTAAAACGTGTAGGACATTCCTCCTCCGATGATGATGTGATCTGCGATGTTTAACAAATTCTCAACGATTAACACTTTATCGGATACTTTCGCTCCACCGACAATTGCTGTGAATGGACGCTCCGCGTGATTCAGCACTTTTCGCGCACTTTCCAGTTCGGATTTCATTAAGAATCCAACCATTTTATCGTTTGGAAAGAATTGGGCAATTTGAGTCGTGCTTGCATGTGCTCGATGAGCAGCACCAAAGGCATCGTTCACGTAACAATCACCTAAAGCTGCCAACTTCTCCGCAAAGGCTACATCACCTTTTGTTTCTTCAGCATAAAAACGAACGTTTTCCAAGAGAAGAACTTCTCCCGCTTGTAGTTTAGAACTTTGATCAATGGCATCCTGTCCGATGCAATCCGCCGCAAATTTTACAGGTTTACCAATGTTTTTTTCAATTGTTTTGATGATGTGTTTCAAGGAAAACTTTTCCTCTGGTCCTTCTTTTGGACGACCAAAGTGAGACAACAAGATGACACTTCCTCCTGCACTTAATATGTGTTGAATGGTTGGCAATGCCGCACGAATACGCTTGTCATCCGTTACCTCCATTGTTTCCTTGTCAAGGGGCACATTAAAATCCACGCGAACTAATGCGCGTTTTCCTCCGAAATTGTAAGTGTCAATTGAAATCATCTTTTTTTTCTACAAAAGTAACGAAAGCGAATTTCTTGCGTTTGTTTCCACGCAAGATTCTCGGTAAATTCATTTATTTTCTGCAGTTTTGTCTAAAATATATTCCTATGTTAAAATACGCTTATTTCGTTTCAACATTTTTAATTCTTACGGCTTGTCATCAATCGAAAGAATCGGTTCAAGAAAGTGAATCTTGGGGTGCCCCTGAGATGGTAGAAGAAATGCCGGAAGGTGATTTCACCGAAGAAGAATGGGAAGAAATGATGATGGAGGAGGAAAATCCATACGTTCGTGGAATTTACAATTCATCACGCACTTTGCAAACGGACATCGTTCATACACGTTTAGAAGTGAGTTTCGACTGGGAACATGCACGTTTGAACGGGAAAGAAATTTTAACAGCAAAACAGCATTTTTACACATCTGATAGTCTAATCCTAGACGCAAAAGGAATGGATATCCTTTCTGTAGAGATGAACAACAAAAAGTTGGCATATACCTATAAGGACTCTTTGCATTTACGCATTCAGTTGGACCGTAAATACACACGTGATGAGAAATTCAATGTAACGATTCAATATGTTTCCAAACCAGACGAACGTAAAGTAGGGGGAAGCGCGGCAATTACTTCAGACAAAGGACTGTATTTCATCAATCCAAAAGGGGAAGATAAAACGAAAATGCCTCAAATTTGGACACAAGGAGAAACGGAAGCAAATAGCGTATGGTTTCCAACTGTGGATGCGCCAAATGCAAAATCAACCGAAGAAATCTTAATGACGGTTCAAGACAAATACATGACTTTGGCAAATGGAAAATTAATTTCTTCTAAGAAAAATGCCGATGGAACAAGAACAGACCATTGGAAACAAGACTTGCCACATGCTCCTTACCTCTTTATGATGGCTGTTGGTGAATTCAAAACGGTAAAAGATAGCTACACGCGCAAAGACGGTTCCAAAATGGAAGTGAATTACATCGTTGAGCCAGCATACGAAAAAGATGCGAAAGCTATTTTTGGTGAAACGCCTGAAATGATTCGTTTCTTCTCGGAAAAGTTAGGCCTTGAATACCCATGGGATAAATATTCACAAATTGTCGTGAGAGACTACGTTTCTGGAGCAATGGAAAATACCGGCGCTGTCGTATTTGGTGATTACGTGTACAAAACTGAACGTGAATTGTTGGACGGAAATGATCAGTCTACGATTGCACATGAGTTATTCCACCACTGGTTTGGGGATTTAGTAACTTGTGAATCTTGGTCAAACTTACCCTTGAATGAGTCGTTTGCTAATTACTCACAGTACTTGTGGGATGAGCACCGTTTCGGTTTAGATGAAGCAGATTTTCAAGCGGAAAGTGAAACGGAAGGATATTTTGGTTCAGCGGAGAATGGCGGATACTTTAATTTGATCCGTTTTGATTACGCAGATAAAGAAGACATGTTTGATGGTCACTCTTACAACAAAGGTGGACGCATTTTACACATGTTGCGCAATTATTTAGGTGATGAGGCCTTCTTTAAAGGATTAAACCTGTATTTAACATCCAATAAATTCAAAGCGGCAGAAGTTCACAACTTGCGAATGGCTTTTGAGGAGGTTTCAGGTGAGGATTTAAATTGGTTCTTTAATCAATGGTTCCTAAGCAGTGGTCATCCCGTTTTAGAGGTAACGCACAAAGTGGATGCCGCAACAAATA
>CALQBB020000197.1 GCA_943328715.2 Polynucleobacter meluiroseus
AGATCGTTTAGAGAAAATTGCCATCTCCGCGATGAAACAATCTAAACGCTATTACCTACCTGAAATCTCTGAAATCATTCCATTTAAGGCATTTGTAGAGGAACATCCGGATGGATACATTGGACATTGTTACCCAGCGACGAAGCTTGAGTTAGCCGAACTTTCGGAATCTAAGGTGTTCTTAATTGGACCAGAGGGAGATTTTTCAGAAAACGAAGTAAGCATCGCTTTGCAAAACGGATATCAAGCGGTAAGCCTCAGTGATTTTAGGCTAAGAACGGAAACGGCAGCACTTATTTCGGTGATGAAATTAAGTTTGATTTAAGCTTTTCTTGTGTATTTCTTCACGGTAAAGGCTGCTTCATGTTGCGTGTCTTTTTCCTGATCAAATAGAATCTCTCTGTCCCATTTATCTTCTTCAAAGCTTGGGAAAAACGTTTCTGCATCGTAGCGTTCATCAACTTGCGTAATGTACATTTCGTCTAGAATGCCTGAGTCTAATGCCATCCGGTATATTTCACCACCACCAATAATGAAAACAATACGTTCGCTTTCTTCTTTGAAGTGCGTAAGACATTCCTCCAAGGAATGAAAGACCAAACAATTGGGTGCGTCAAAGTTTTCGTTTCGCGTTAACACAACATTCAAACGGTTTGGTAGTGGACGATACTTTTCGGGAATACTATCGTAGTTCTTACGACCCATCACAACTATTTGTCCTTGTGTAGTGTCTTTAAAGAATTTCATGTCCTTTGGCAAGTGCCACATGAGGTCATTGTTCTTTCCAATTCCTCTGTCGGAATCCATGGCAACGATGAGTGCAATTTTCATTAGATGGCTACCGCTGCTTTAATGTGTGGATGTGGATCGTAATTACATAATTCGAAATCATCGTAGGTAAAATCAAATAAACTTTTCACTTCCGGATTGATTTTCATAGTTGGCAAGGTTCTAAATTCACGTGACAACTGCAAGTGTGCTTGCTCGATGTGATTTGAGTACAAATGAGCATCACCTAAGGTATGAACGAAGTCACCAGCCTCTAAACCGCAAACCTGTGCCATCATCATGGTTAACAAGGCGTATGAAGCAATATTAAAAGGAACACCTAAAAAAGTATCCGCACTGCGTTGATACAATTGGCAACTTAATTTTCCATCAGCAACATAGAACTGAAAGAAGGCATGACAAGGAGGTAATGCCATTTTATCCACTTCCCCGACATTCCACGCGGAAACAATGATTCTTCGTGAGTCTGGATTGTTTTTTATTTGATCAATGACTTGAGTAATTTGATCGATGTGGCGTCCATCTGCTGCCGGCCAACTTCTCCATTGAGAGCCATAAACCGGACCTAAATTGCCGTCTACATCAGCCCATTCATCCCAAATAGAAACATTGTTGTCTTTTAGGTATTGAATATTTGTATCGCCTTTTAGAAACCACAATAATTCATGAATAATAGAGCGCAAATGCAACTTTTTTGTCGTCAAACAAGGGAATCCCTCTTGTAAGTTGTAGCGCATCTGGTAACCAAATACGGAGATCGTTCCAGTCCCTGTTCGGTCCTCTTTTTTAACCCCGTGATCAAGAATGTGCTGAAGTAAATCGTGGTATTGTTTCATGTGAGCTGAAGATTAGCGCTAAAATAGCCAAAATTTTACTTTTGACGTCACTTCATTGCTCATTTCCAACGGATTTTTGAAATCATGACAATCCAAAGGAAATGTTTATTTTCGTGTATGAAATGGGTATTCGCTTTTGTTTTTATTAGTCTATTTGTAGACAGTGCCGCTACACAAACCGTTCGTGTGAAACGCAAATATTGCAAGACATATCAAGGAGAGATTCCAAAATATAGCGCAATGCTTGGAAAAGAAATCGTGGGAGTGTCGTCCATGATAATCGACATACATGTGAAGAAGGATAGTCTGTACCTAAATATCGGAAACATTCGGGTTTCGGGAGTTTATACAGCTCAAAAGTCAACAAATTCGGATGAAATCGTATTGACTCTTCCACGTGAAAATTCAGGAATCGAGGAACGGATTATTCTCAACACAGCTAAAAAAACCTTGTTGCGTAAAGGGGTGTTCCCACAGCCTGATGCGCTGTTATCGCGTGTGAAAAAATCAAAAGGGTAACCAAACGGTAAAAGTAGTTCCTTTTCCAGGGGTACTTTTCACATCGATCTTTCCTTGATGTGCTTCTATGATCAGTTTTACATAAAATAATCCCAAGCCAAATCCTTTGACATCATGAACGTTTCCTGTTGGAACACGGTAAAATTTATCAAAGATCATTTTTAAGTTTTCCTTCTTAATTCCGATTCCGTTATCCGAAATTTCAATGATCAGTCCATTTTTATCATTCCTTGTTTGAATGTGAATCACGGCTTTCCCGTCGCAATATTTGATGGCATTGTCGAGCAAGTTGTAAATGACATTCGTGATATGAACAGAATCTGCCTGTATTTCAAAGTTTTGTGCGTCGCAGTCAATGGTGAGCAATCCACCAATTTCGGTTTGATTGAATTCGAAATTCTCTTTTACTTCGGTAAGTAATTCGTTTACATTGAATAATTCTTTGTCCAAAACAACCTGGTCTTTGTCCAATTTGGCAACATTCAATACACGTTCAACTTGATTTTCAAGTCGCTTATTTTCCTTGAAAATTATGCTCGCATATTTATGAATTTTCTCATGATTTTCTTCAGATAAATCCATGCGCATCAGCATTTCACTGGAGAGACTAATCGTAGAAATGGGTGTTTTTAGTTCGTGTGTCATGTTGTTTATGAAGTCCGTCTTCACTTCAGAAAGTTTCTTCTGACGAATAATAATCCCAAGACTAAATGCAAAGAAAACAATGACGAATAGAATGATGATCACGAGGTAAACCCATGGAGAAACAAAGGATGCTGCTTCGATTGGCTTTGGTTTAACGTTTGGAAAATAAACCGTGAAATAATGACCGTCTTTTGTCAAGTTCAAAGATTCAGGGGTAAGTCCTGGAAGTCCGTGTTTGGAATCGGCATACAAGGAGTCCTTCGTGAATTTGATGAGATTCCCTAGAACGATTGAGTCGGTAAAGCAATCGTAAATACCATAGACAAAATCTTGGTGAATGTTCTGATGGTACAATTCCTTTTTCAGTAAAGTTTCTAGGTAAAAAGGCTGTAAATCTTCATTGAAATCAACAGTGAAGTGATTGCTTTTGATTTGTTTGATAGCCCCATATAAATCGGTGTGATCGGGATGAATAGTTGAAATTTGCTCCAATACTTCTCGCAGCGCACTATGTGCTTGCTGTGAAAACTCGCGTAAGTTTAAGCTATCTTCTTTTTCTTGAATGGCGATGTTTTTCGCCTGCATTTCCACCGTACTGCGCATCCATACGAATTGTACAAGCAGGATACTAAAAATGGAAACGAGTCCAAGTATAACTACAGAATTAACGGTCCAGCGATTCATCTGAACAAAGTTACTCCTTTCAAGCGAATATCAAAAGTCAATTAAAATCCTTGAACACCGTTAACGGTCGTATACTTCAGAACGTTCTTTTTCTCAGGGTGAATACGTGCAAATGCGGATTGAACTGCTAATGTTCCTTCATGGGATCCGCAAAGAATCAATTTTAATTTGTTCTCATACGTATTCACATCACCAATCGCATAAATCCCTGGGATATTCGTGGAAT
>CALQBB020000198.1 GCA_943328715.2 Polynucleobacter meluiroseus
TATTGTATTGCCTAGTATGTATTCATTAGTTTATGGAGGTTCTGGGATTTGTCAAACTTGCGGGAATTCTCACACCTTCATTAACATAAAAGATTCAACAGTAATAAAGGAGTTTAGTTACAACTATTACATTCCAAACAACAAATGTTCATGGTCTAATGAAGATAGGTTTTGTGAATTAGTTAAATGGGATGACTTTATTCAAGAACCAGAAAAGTATATTGACCAAGCTTTTGACAAAAGAAGTCATACAATCTCTGAAAAAACAAAAGTAAGACCATAATGAAGTTCGAAGATAAAGACTTACCCGGATTATTTCAATCAGCTGACACAGCTTCTATTAAGGAGCAACAAAAGTTTTTTAAAGGAATTTTTTGGTATTTAATGTTGCTAATTGTTGCCGCTCTTTTTGCCTTCTTTGCTGACGATTATCCTAACCCAATTTTCAAAATCATATCTACAGTTCTGTTTTTATTGACATTATTTATTATGGTTTGGCTTCGGGTAAGTAGACCTGATGATATTTGGTATAATGGAAGGGCCGTTGCAGAATCTGTCAAAACACGCTCTTGGCGTTGGATGATGAGAGCAGAACCATATTTTGATTGTGATAATATTGAAATTGTCAGAAAACATTTCGTAATTGACTTAAAAACCATCCTGAAGCAAAATGAGAATTTAATTGGGAAATTAGGAATTTCTGCAAGTGTAGAAGAACCTATTTCAGCAAAAATGATTGAAGTCAGAATGTTAAACCTTTCAGACAGATTTAATTTTTACCGACAAGAAAGAATTACTAATCAAGCCATCTGGTATACTAATAAGTCTAAGTTCAATGAGAAAAGAGCGGAAATGTGGTTTTGGACTACTGTTTCACTTCACTCATTAGCGATTCTACTGCTATTATATAACATTTATGACCCTAACGCAAAACTTCCAATTGAAGTAGTTGCAGTTGCAGCATCATCAGTTTTGACATGGTTACAAGCAAAAAAACATAATGAATTATCATCCTCATATTCCTTGACAGCACATGAAATTATTTTAATCAAATCAGAAATCACAATAATAAAAAGCGAAGAAGACTTATCAGAATATATAATGAATTGTGAAAATGCTTTTTCAAGAGAACATACACAATGGTATGCAAGAAAGAACGAATAGTCAGAAAAATTGCCAAAACTGATCCTGCTTAAAATTGAAAGTTAAGATTTAAAATCAAACTTCGTGCTCATATTTACGTTTCTGGCTTAAAGTTTTGTGCTTCTAAATTTGCTTCTTCGCTTTTCAAAATGATAAAATTCACATCCTCCCCACCCTCTCCAAATCCTCTCTCAACAAGTTCGATATTTCAGACCTTTCGCCCACAACCCTGACGATACTGTCAGGGTTTTTTTTTGCCCAAAATTTTCAGGCGAGAAGTCTATCCCGATCGAGGAACGAGCATCGGAAAGCCTGTGTGGGACCACAACTTCAAAGCCTCAAGTCATTGGAGATTATTAATTTATATGAACTCTTATCGTTTTGAAAGCCGATTAAATTTCAATTATCGAAAACTGAATTTTCCACAAGTTTCGATAATATGTTTAGAGCGAAATAGACAAACAGTTCAAGCTTATAAACTGATTTATTTGATCTTCAATAAGTGTTATTTTTATTCGGAAATTTAATTTTACAGTTAGAATTTCAATAGATTTTACTAGAAATATAAATTACCAATAAAAATTTACTTACCACATCCTTACTACAGTGCACAATTAATTAAAACTTTGAATAAAACGCAGCTCCGAATTGACATCGTGAAATTATTTTTACGTTTTTACACAAAGTAAACAACATTCACTAAATTTATATAAATTTGACTGACGCGATGGGGAACATTCTTACACAAAAGCGTCACAAACAAAATGGTACACAAATCGAGGACATGACATACCGTTATCAGAGAGATGCCAATGGCTTTTTATTAAGCAACCGTTTGTATCATGTCAATGATGCCATAGCTTCGACCATTGATCAGACCGATATTGATGACCAAGGAGCTGGATTCAACCCATTGAATGTAAACATCAATGGAGCCTACAACTATGTGTATGATGAAGAAGGAAGACTCGTGAAAGATGTCACTGAAGGTATTCATCAAATCGTATGGCGTGTCGATGGAAAAGTACGAGAAATCAACCGAACCAGTACTTCGACAAGATCAAGATTAAAATTCGATTACGATGCCATGGGCAGACGAATTGCCAAACATGTATATAATAACCAAACAGGCTTGCTTGAAAAAAGTACCTACTACCTCTTGGATGCGCAAGGCAACACCATGTCTACTTATGACTACGCTCCAGGTCCGAATCAAACGATGAGCTATCAATTGAAAGAACGTCATATTTTCGGAAGTGCGCGTTTGGGTATGTATGCAGAATCGGTATTATTAGTTGAAAACCCAAGCACTGAAAACACCAATGTTTTGGTGAACCAAGGTTTAAAACAATACGAGATGACCAATCATTTGGGCAATGTCCTTACAGTTATTCACGATATCAAGATTCCATTAAATAACGGCTCCGTCCCAGGAGTTAGTTCATATCGCGTCGGTATACGAACATGCTCCGATTACAGCCCATTTGGTGTGGAATTGGATGGTAGAACGGTGAGTGGTGGGTATCGGTATGGGTTTCAGAATCAGGAAAAGGTTGATGAGATTTCAGGTGAAGGAAATCACTCTGTGGCTGAATTTTGGGAATATGATGTTTTACTGAGCCGAAGATGGAATTGTGACCCTGTTGTAAAACATCATGAATGTCCCTATGCTACCTTTGCAAATAACCCAATTTTGATTATTGATCCAAATGGCGCTGACTCAATTTTTTATAATCAAAAAGGAAACGAGACAAATAGGGTAAAAATGAAAGGAGTTCATACATATTTTATGATTCATAATGATGGTAATCTTTCAATAAAAGGTAAAAATTATTATGAAGGAAATTCTTATGCATCTTTTTTTGGAGACAGAAAAAATTCTGGAATGTTCAATAAAGTTGATACTAAAACAACAAAAAATGATGCAGCTATTGCAAAACTTGTTAATGCCACTGTCCCAAGTAATGAAACTGTCTCGAATTTTATAAATGAATCCAGAAATAACAAAAAATATGATTACAAAAATACCGTACTAAGTAAAAATAAAGATAATTCCAAAACTGCATATTTATTTAACGGGATGTTGTATAACAGAAATGAAATGGGTAATATACTTTGGGGTGCAACGACAGGCAAATTAGGAATGACGGATGAATTAGTTTGGATAGGTTCGCAAAGTTTTACGATTCTTGATGAGGGTAAAACGGATGAAATTGGTGAACAAAATGCAATTTTCAAAGGTCGACTTTCATATGGAGTTCTTGAATATGTCCCAGGAAGTCTGCCAAATGCATGGGATTATTTCGTCAACGGAAAAAGAGGCAAACAAAAATTAGTCAAAACTGGTGCTCCTTATTTGAATAGAACATTCCTAGGAGATTTTCATCCAGGTGATGATCCTACACGAAAAAGTGAAAAATAATGAGAATTTCGAATTTTTTTTTTCTCTTTGTCTCATTTGGTCTATTGATTTTTTCTTGTGATCAAGATTGGTATGTAAAAAAAATAAAAAAGCATGATCTTAATGGGTTTGTTTTAA
>CALQBB020000199.1 GCA_943328715.2 Polynucleobacter meluiroseus
GGACTCACGTGTGTTGAATTACCATGGTCACCAAAGGGAAGTCCAGAAACCCGCAGATTCATCAATGAAATAGTTCTTGGGGAAGAATCGGATACAGATGCCGATGGAAAAGTTTCCAGTCACTTCGAAATGTACTTGGAAGCCATGCAACAAATTGGCGCTAACACCCTTCCCATTCACCAGTTAACAGAGTGGATTTCCTACGGTAAAACGGTGGAGGAAGCTTTATATCAAGTAGAAATCAATGAGGAAACGAAAGATTTTGTACGCTATACGTTTTCGATCATCGAGACGGAGGAAATGCATAAAATCGCATCCGTATTTACTTTTGGACGTGAAGACTTAATTCCAGACATGTTCATCGAGATCTTGCGCGAAATGAAAGCACAGGGACAAGAAAACATCTCGAAATTATTGTACTACCTAGAGCGTCACATCGAAATTGATGGCGGTGATCACGGACCAATTTCCCTGCGTATGATGGATGAAATCTGTGGCGATGATGAACAAAAATGGCAAGAAGCCGTGCAATGTGCGAAGCAAGCTCTAGAAATGCGCATCAAATTGTGGAACGGATTACTTAGCCCAAGTCAAGTAACTTCAACGGAGGATTAACTCCAACTCGTTCCCTCTTTCCCGTCTTTCACTACAATTCCTGCTGCGGCTAGTCCATCGCGGATTTTATCGGAAGTAGTCCAGTCTTTGTTCGTACGTGCTTGTTGACGCAAGTCAAGAACTAAATCCATCACCGGCGACAATTTTCCACTTTCTGATTCTTGTTCGGAAACAAGTCCGAGTACATCAAAAATAAAGGAATGCATGGCTGCGATTAATGTTGCTTTGTCGCTTTCAGAGATGCTGGCATTTCCATCGTTGATGAGGTTGATGTATTTCACCGCTTCAAATAAATTGGCTACCAGAATCGGTGCATTGAAGTCATCATTCATCGCTGTATAGAACGACGAGATTAATGCATCGACATCAAAGGAGGAAGTACTTGTTGGAAGTTTTTCAATCGTTTTGAGTCCTTCCATTAAACGTGCAAATCCTTTTTCGGAAGCGTTCAATGCTTCTTGGGTAAAGTCTAAATTACTGCGGTAATGCGCTTGCATCATGAAGAAACGAAGCACATTCGCACTGTATGGTTTATCGAATAATTCCGTTGTTCCTTCGATGATTTCTTTCGGCAAAAAGTAGTTCCCGAAGGACTTACTCATTTTTTGTCCGTTGACATTTAGCATGTTTGCGTGCATCCAGTAATTCGCCGGATTCGCTCCATGCGCGCCACAACTTTGGGCGATTTCATCTTCGTGATGCGGAAATTTAAGGTCCATTCCACCACCGTGAATGTCAAATTGTTTTCCTAAATACTTGGTGCTCATCGCTGTACATTCAATGTGCCATCCTGGATTTCCATCTCCCCAAGGAGAACGCCAAATCTGCATATCATCTGGATTCGCTTTTTTCCAAAGCGCGAAGTCTGCAAAGAAACGTTTTTCGTCCTGCGCATTCAAATTGCGCGTTTCGTTTTCTAATTCGTCTACTTTGCGTCCACTCAAGATTCCGTAGTTGTAATCTTGCATGTAGCGTTTGGTATCGAAATACACGGATCCATTTACTACATAAGCGTAGCCATTGTCCATAATTTGCTCAATCACTTCAATTTGTTCTTGAATGTGTGCAGTAGCAGTTGGCTCAATGCTTGGCGGCAATAAGTTATAGATGCGTTGTAATTCTTGAAAACGAACATTGTATTTATAAACGATTTCCAAGGATTGCAATTGTTCAGCGCGTGCAGCTTTTCCAATAGAATCCTCATCGTTACCGGCACTGTTGGTAATGTGTCCAGCATCTGTGATGTTGCGCACGTATTTCACTTGGAATCCAAGGTGCAATAAGTAGCGGTAGATGAGGTCAAAGTTGATGAAGGTGCGCATATTCCCCATGTGTGGCTCACTGTAAAGTGTCGGTCCACAGACGTACATTCCAACAAAGTTTTCATGAATGGGTACGAAGGCTTGTTTCTCACCTTTCATACTATTGTAAATCACTAAATTTTTCTGTTGGTCTGTCATGGGTAATTGCATAGGAACAAAGTTAGCGAAAAGTTCGAAGTCTGAAAAAGTGAATCAGCACCAAATAATCTTCAGTTCTGTGAGTACCTCGGCATACAAGGAAAATAAAAAGCTTCACAATGCCAATTTACGGCATTATTTTTGCTAAAATTGTGGCATGAATACGATGTTATCTTTCATTACCGGCTTGTTTATTTTCCTATCGATTCCCACGGATATTCCTTATGGGACAATCCAGCGTGCGATGGAGATGAATGACGCCAAAACCATTGTTCACCTCGGGAAAGATAAAATTTCCTTGAATGTGAGTGGAAAAGAAGCAGTGTATCCCATTTCCCAAGCTGAGCTTGTGTTGCAAGGATTCTTCACGAAATACCCAAAGGGCTCGTTTGCGTTTAAGTTCAAAGGCAAGGATTCCGGTGAGGATAATTATTGCATCGGAACATATGCCTCCAAAGGAGAAAATATCCGTAGCACCTTCCATTTCCGCAGTGGGAAACTAGAAAGTTTGTCACTCACAAACGAGTAATTAACCTTGTGGAGAGCGGTTTTCTTTGAGTGTGTTAAAGAAGATCACAGCGTAACCAATCGTTAACATCAAGTGGAAAGGAACCATTCCTAAATCCCCATAAATCGCACGATTCACTGCGGTAAATCCAAATACAAGCATCAAGATTCCTTCAGCAATGTTGATGATCGATAAACTTTTCTTGTCGTATTTGTTTCCAGTAAACTCATCTTTTTTCGCCACATTGAATTTCGGTGTGCGGACAAAAGAACTTTTAATCCCTAAGTACCCTTCAATAACCGCAACCGCGTTGCTTAATGAAAGCGCCATCGAAACCGTAAGGAATTGCACGAAGCGACCAACAAAGCGGAATAGATCACTAAAGAAGTTTCCTGTTTTATCTCGGTAAGCATTCCAGTAGTAAAAGGCAAGGAATACCGTACTAGATAAAAAGAATGCTCCCACTTGAATGAAGAAATTCAAATCAGAGAAAGAATCCTTAATGTGAAGAACTGGCAAGCTCAACAAAGAAAGAATCAAGATAAAGACAAATACAGATGAATTGAATAAATGCGCCAATCCATGTAAACGGTCAGAGAATTTCAATCCTTTTGTTGTCACAATGCGTTTCCACATTTTAATGAATACCTCTGCACCACCTTTCATCCAACGGTGTTGTTGACTTTTTAAAGCCGACATCGTAATTGGCAATTCTGCTGGTGATTCTACTTCTTCCAAATAGTTGAATTTCCATCCACGCATTTGTGCACGGTAGCTCAAGTCTAAATCTTCTGTAATGGTGTCATGTTCCCATCCACCTGCGTCTATGATACATGCTTTTCTCCAAACACCCGCAGTACCGTTGAAGTTAATGTAGTGTCCTTGCGCATTGCGCCCACCTTGCTCGATTGCAAAGTGTCCGTTTAATCCAAATGCTTGCAATTCTGTTAAAAGAGAATATGTTTTATTCAAGTGTCCCCAACGTGTTTGAACTACGCCAATTTTATCCGTGTTGAAGTATGGCATGGTGCGCAATAAGAAATCTTTGTCTGGAACGAAATCCGCATCGAAAATCGCGATGAA
>CALQBB020000200.1 GCA_943328715.2 Polynucleobacter meluiroseus
CCCAAGGATGAAGCATAACTAAGGGCATTTTCCTTACGCTTGAAATAAAGTGGATTTGTTTTTTTTAAATAACTCTTTAATTTAAAACTAGAAGAGTCACTGTCATGTGCAAACATCGCCGTTTCAATCCCCAAGGATTTCAACTTGGCCCAATTGGAATAAATGACGAGGTGCTCATTCTTGAATTGTTTTTGTGCAAGGAATCGTTTCCAATCCTTATGAACACCGAGGTGACGTGCGCTAATGACTTGCTCTAAGACCGTTTTAAAATCGTTTCCTTTATAGAAAAACAAGTAGCCATCGCCATAATGCAGGTAGGACTTGTCTTCTAAATTGTAATAGTATTTGTGGTCATTAAAAACAGAGTCAGAAATATCCACGAACTTTTTCAAACGCTCGATACCACCCATGATTTTGGAGCTATCACTCAAGTGCGCCATTGCACCGATGTTTCCATCCTCATTACCGAAAAGATATACGTTTTGCTGTAGATCAATTCCATACATTTTACCTTGTCCAAGTAAAAACTCGTAGGTAGTGAAATCGCGTGCAGAGATCTTGTTGTATTGCAACATCCCGTTTGTTTCCTTTGCTAAATCGAGAATGTTTGCTGTAGCAATGAAATCAGCAGTTGGCAGGCGATCAATTAATCTTGGAGGAGTTGGTTTCTGAAAAAGAATGTTTTTCAGAAAAAGCACTAATCCGAGTGCGCCGGCAAGTAAAAGTAGGGTGCTTATTTTACGAAACACGATTATGGATTAAAAGTGGTCACAACATAAAGTGAATTGATCAAATCCAACAGGTGTTTCCCTGTTGTTTCCTCTCCTTCAAATGAATACTGTAAATTGAATTTTGTTTGTTCGCTCGTCGTTTTACTTGAGTTCAATTCGAACTGACCAGATTTCCCTTTCAACGAATTGAGGATTTCCTCTTGTCTAGGGTTCAGAACACCGGTAGGGAAACGGTTTAAGGTTTCTTCAATGTCGATGTGTCCATACATGAAGCCACTTTTCTCCGCTGCTTTGCATTCCTTGCGTGAAATAGCCTCCTTGCCATAGCCATCCGAATGGTTCACCGCTAAATCCTCGTCATTTGTTAAAATAAACAATCCATTTCGGCTAATAAAATACATCGGTGCCGCATCTAAAATGGCATTGTCAAATTTCCAATAATCGCCACAATTCTTAAATTTAGACGTCAAGCGACTCATGTGCTTCATTACTTTCTCTGGAATATCCGAACGGTCAATAGAGAATCCAACAGTAAAAATTGGCATGTCCTCTTCTGCTTCCGCTTCACGCTCTCCGTATTCGAACGTCTCTTCGTCGTAGAAAAACTCGATTTTCTTTGTTTTAATTTTTTTAATTCCATTGAATGTACCGAACATACTTCCCTTGTAGGTTCCGAAAAGCGCATCCTTGTTGACAAACTCGTTCAACAATTCAATGGTTAAGACATTCATCGATATCTGTGCATTTTTCTCGTCACTCAACACGGGCATAATGACTTTGTACGCCTGCTCATACGCTTGACGTAAGTTCACATTGTAGGTAAAGTAACCCGTACTTGATTGCGGAATGTATTTTAAGACATGTTTATCGAACTTAGAATCGTTCATTTCTTTGTAGATGGAACCTAATTCTTTTCCGTAGTTCGCCTCAACGTGGAATTCTACCTTGTTTTCTTTCAGAATTAAATCGCCTAAAATCACATTTCCTGTATACAACTCTTGGATATCCTTGTACAGGGAAGGAAGTACCGTTTGAAAATACCATAGTCCTTGTGACTTCTCGAAATTTCGTGAATTATCTAAGTAAAATGTACCGATTGCTTCGTGGGACATTTGTCCAGCAAAACGCAAATCCTGAGAATACAAATTCACTTCATTCACAAACAATTCGTTCATCAAACGTTCCAATTCACGCTCCTGAAGAACGGACTGAACACTATCGCGTAGTTCGTAGTAATTTTTAATGTTTGGGTTTTCCGTTGCATCAGGATAAGATGCTTGTTCCACGGGTTGATCATTGGTAAACTCTTCTTCATTCAGAATTTCTTCTTCCTCAATCCCGCTTTCCTCCACATCGAACAGCTCATAAGGCATTTCGTTACCACGCGCATACCACAAAGAATCCGTCATTTGATCGATGTAATCCATGGTAGGTTCGATGCGAATGAGAATAGCTGTATTTCCTTTGATAATTAAGTTATTGAAGAAGGTACCATACATTTCCACACCGGGAAATTTCATGTCCAATTTTTGAAAATCATCAAAGACTTCGAATAATTGCGCCTTATTTTTTACTCCAAAAGTAAAACCAGAAATTTCGTTTTGATAGGTTTTTCCGTAGAACAAGTTCAAACGCTGATCGAAGTCAATTCCAGCATCCTTCAAGGTTTTACCTGAAGTTGATCCGTCAAATAATTCTTGGTGCACTTCTTCCATGAATTCATACTTCACTAAATCATCCATCGAGATTTTCTGCAACAAGTTAATGTTGTTGATACTGAAAACCGTTACAGCATCTTTTGGAATGAATAATTCAGATTTTTGTCCAAACAACAGGGTGCTGGAGAACAAGGTAAGGGAATAAATAAGTGCGTTTTTCACAGGCAATTTTCAAATGAAATATGAAGCGAATTTAATCATAATCTCGTTAGTTTTTCGTCGAGATTAAATAGATTGTATTTTCGAGTAAATCTTGGTTCTCTTTGATGCTAAATGCGCTTGCTTTCACCATCACTGCTGTCTTACTTTTGTTAAGCGTCCCCAAGGAATTTTCGAACTTTTCAATCGGACGATCAAAACGTGTAATAGAAGTGTATGTTCCTTCTTTCAAAAGTTCGATGTCATTCGATTTAAAGGCTTTCACTTTTGCACGTGCAAAGGCGGGTATGGAACGTTTTAATTTGTTACCGTCCCATGTAATCCAAATTTCATCCGCTTCTGGACCAAGTTTATCTTTAGAAACAGCTTCAATCGCGTTTGCTAATCCGGCCTGAAGGGACATGATGCTTGAAAAATCACAAGAGAATTTCAAGATAAAGTCGGTGTAATTTTCTTCGATAAGGACATTGGAAATTCCAGGTTGGGCATCCAAGATTTTAGCAAACTCTCCTACTTTCGCACTGATGTCTTGAATGCTTGGTACTTTTTTACCGTCAAGACTATCTAGCGCTAGAATGGAATTGACTTTCACTCTACTTTCAGAGAGGTTGACTTTGTAATGAAGCGTTCCAGATCCATCGTTATGCATGGTCATATCGTCCCATATTTCAATACACGAAACCATGGAAAATAATAATGCTAAAAGAAGGGTAATTTTTTTCACGTGCGATGGAAATCAAATGTAATGCCAAAATTAGTCAAATAGATTTGTTTGACGTTGACTATCGTCCATAAATTCTTTATGTATTTCCGCGCTATTTGCTTGGGGAGAGAGGATTAAACGTTTATTGATGGTATGAGCGATGAGTTTATCGGAAGGAATGCGTTTGGAAAGGTCCCATTGAAAGTTCCCACTCAACCAATCACCTTCCAATTCAGGTGTTAAAATCAAGGGCATGCGTTTTTTCACGTTGTGGATTTCTGCCATCAATTCATTCGCTTCACAGGTCACGATGGTAAAGGTCTGTTCCATGGTTTGTGTTTGCG
>CALQBB020000201.1 GCA_943328715.2 Polynucleobacter meluiroseus
CGGATTTGCTCCTAGAAGGATTTTTTCAATACTTTCTTTTACTTGATCAAATGCCTGGTAATAACCTCGTGCAGCCATGGCATCACGCTGTTTTCTGTCTTCTTCATTCGATTTAGCATTCCATTCTCCACTGCTTACCCGTGCAATAAGTTCTGGACTAACTTTGTAACGTTCTATGGAAAGAGAATGATACGCATCCGTGAGATAGAGATCATCCACTTTTTGCAAATAGGATTTAACATCCGGACTAATTCCAGGAGCAGGAGGAAAAAGTTGAATAACTGTTTTTCGCATTTCTTGCCAGAGCAAACGGATACGAATTGTAGAAGGAGAGCGCTCTCTAATCGGTATGTTAATCTCACTATTCGATTCAAATGGATCGGCCTCGCGGATATCGTAATCAGCTTGTTTAAATGTTTCAATAATTTGATCCGCGATCATTTCACGACCAATATTTCTGAATGCTCCAGCTAATCTACCAGCAAGTGTCGAATGTCCGTTTTCGAGCAAAACCGGCAAGACTTCAGACGCATCTCGAATCATGGATAATGCCGCTCGAACGTCCAAGGGGTGCGTTACATAAATGCGTGGAGTGCAATATACAAGTGAAGAGGGGAGGTCGTACATACGGATACCGTTTATGACACGAATTAAAGCATCTCCGGGAATATCTGTTTTTAAATTAAATAAGGATGTTGCATGAGGTAGAGGGGTAGGGTTATTGTTGCCTTTTGGAGATTTTACGAGTAATTGTTGTGGAATAGAAGTATTTTGGACATGTTTCAGGAGGGATTGATCTGCGGCTAAACACCATTCTTTGCCGTATTTATGGTTTAAAAAAGCAGCGACAAAATCCCAATAAGCGCTATACCATGAAGTCGTTTCTCCTTCTTTCTCCAATGGATCAGAGGCAATATACCAACCTTTAGAAACCTCCTTGATAAAACCATATTTTAGAAGAAGTTGACGATGTTTTACTGTTTTAAATGTATCCGTATGTATAGCAATCATTTGCTTGTCCTGAATTTCTTTTAACGATTGAAGCGCATCAGCTAGTTTTTGATTAGGTTTCAATTTCGGTGAAGTATTCGTTTTTGGCATCGTTGAGATATTAGTATATACCCATGTGGCAATTCTATTATATGTAATTGTGATAAAATTAGTATATTTAATTCAAATTTAGAAGTTATTCATTGAAATAAAGAATTTCGGTTATTTTATTCTTTGTATTAAACTGTTTATTTTCAATAGCTGAGACTCTCTTCAAATCCAAGGGAAAACGCGGCAGCGTAACCCTGCTATGGTCACAAAAAAAAAGGGTATCGTTAGATACCCTTTTTCTAAAAAGTTTTCCAAGCTAACTTAATACGTCAATTTTTCCAAGCGCATATCGATTTTCTTTTCTTTTCGATAATATTCCGAAACTGAAATGTAACCTGGTTTACCTGGTTGGATCCACCAATCTTTTGATTCACAGTTTATTGGAATTCTACTTTCTGTAACCTTGCCTGCTTTAATGGAAATTACACCCACCATTAAATCGTTTTTCGCTGATTTATCTTCTTCTTTTCTATTGGCATCAATATAAACTACGTCATAGTAGTCTTTTTCTTTATTTCTAGATGTGAAAGAATAATCAAAAGCTCCAATAGATTTAATGTAATAACCCAAAGTTGTCGAACCATATATTCCCATACCTGCAGGAAGTATGATGTTCGTTTTTTTCTTTTCAACCTTTTTAAAATCAACTAAATTCTTTTCTGCATCAAATTCCACAACAATCATGTCACCTAACATCATTTCAAAAGAAGAAGCATTCGTTGAGCCACCCAAAGCGCCTGCTGCAACTTGCATTGCGATTCCTCCAGCACTTACTTGTTTCAAAAATTGCTCACCGATCAAGAAAACATGTCCATTTTTAGCTACGATGACATCATGAAAAAACGCATAGAATGGGCGCTCTTTTTTTCCATCTTCATCAGTCAGTGACACAAATTGATCAATATCACCTTTCCAAGCGTAGTTTGTAACACCTAAATCTTCACCTTCTAAAGAAATTTCTTGCATATACAACCCTTGACTTTTATCTTTCACAATATCATCGTTCGGTTTGTAGTATTCACCAACAATCGTAATGTTTTTCTTGCTTTCATTCAAGAAGGATTTAAGTAATGAACGTAAACCAGTTGCATCATCTCCCATACTTATTTCTGTAATTTTTGATCCATCAGATAAATTAAGTAAAAGCAAATAATTTGACATTTCACGCGTTGTCATGTTTTTTTTCTTGGTAACAGTTGCTGTTAAATAATTAGCTGAAATATCATTAATTTCTACCATTTCCAACATGTCTGAAGATTCGTTTGATTTGTAACTCCAAACTTCATTTGCGTCGTTGTCATAAGCTACAATTTCATATCCTACTTTTTTGTATTGAGTGAAAGTTGAACGAATAAATCCTTTATCTCCGTTTGGATAGATGGAAGCGTTCTCTGTTCCTGATTGCAAATTCATCATAACACTATTCAAATCCCATTTACTAATAGCATCTTTACTTATTGGATTAGAACCTTTCATTTCGCCATTTCGATCAAACGTAACAAACTCATAGCCTGTTTTTGAATCATAAAAATGTAACATAAAAACGCTTCCATTATATACCATTTCTAAGAGAAGAGAATTTTTTGGTCTTATAATTTCAAATTTCGATGATGGATTGTAATTATCATCAAACATTTCAATTTCATAAGCTGTATTATTTTTATCCACTTTCTCCTTGGTAAAGAAAATAAAGTAGCCAACAAGTTTGTTGTTCTCAATAATTTGTCCTGAATGTTTAGCGGTTCTTATGTTCAATACATTCTCGACACTCGCCTGTTGGGCATTTACTGATAACACGCTCATGAGCAAAGCAAACAGCGCCATTTTTAAATTTTTCATTTATTTATATTTTGGTTTTACAAAGGTTAGTTTTTTATTCGCGTACAAATATCGCTCAATTTCCTCGAGAATAAAACTATAATTTGAAAAGTAAATCGCTTCTTTATTTTCCTGCCAAGTTACATCAAGAGTGGGATAATCTTCACTTTCAGCCAATAGAATAATTGCTAACAATTCATTTCTTGGTGATGCTAACTCAGGGATTTCATTTTTGTAAAGCGAAAAAAGATTGTCACAATCTGTTGGCGAGATAGCGTAAGAAAGCGCACAAATACGATCAAAATCTTCTGGAAATTTCGGGTTTTGTAACTGAAGATATTTTCCCGCGATTCGTTTTTTCTTAAGGTAACTCAAGGCTTTGAATGTTAGCATCAAATCTTCTTTTACTTCTTTGTTATCACTGTGATTTTCTAAAAATTTTAAAGAGTGATAAATAACTTCAGTCAAATTCTTGTTTACCCATGAATTTTGAATCATTTCTAATCCAACTTGCCGCTCTATGAGTTTATAATTTTCATCATAATTTGGGACGTATTTAGAAAAAGTTGTGTCCAGATTTAAGATTTTCGCCAATTTATAGAAACGTTCTCTATCATAGGGATGGGTGGCTAAATAAGGTAATTTTGATTCATCTTTCGTAAAGGTACCCAAGGAACTTTCTCGCACATATTCTGCATCCAATGTTGCTA
>CALQBB020000202.1 GCA_943328715.2 Polynucleobacter meluiroseus
AGATGCATCCACGGAATAAACAGGAATTTTATCTCTCGTTACCGTGTATTCCAAAATTTTATTTCCTTTTCTACGCACGGTGATTTTCACTTTTGTCCCAAGTTCACCCATTAATTTTGTGCGCACTTCTTGGTTCTTTAGTCCAACCCCAGCAATATTCGCTGCATCTACTGCGATGATTTGATCTCCGGGCAAAATTCCCAATTTCTCTGACGGACCACCAGGAATCGTTGCAACCACGTGAAGGGTATCCTTCATGATTTGAAAACGGATTCCAATTCCCACAAAACTCCCGTTAATCGTCGATTGTGCTTCATTTAATTCCTCTGCAGGAATATACGTTGAATGCGGATCTAATTTCTCCAACATCGCAATAATCGCTTCCTCTGTCAATTGTTTTCCATTCACTGGATCCACGTAAAAACGTAGAATGTTGTCCATTACTTCATCAAATTTCTGTGAAGTACTACGTTCAGATGGATCAAACTGACTGAATCCAATCATTGGAAGAAGACAGATGTATAGTAAAAAGATTTTTTTCATCGGTTTTGATTTTGAAAGAGAAAAACAAAAATAGTAACTCCCTCGGATGATTGGACAGAAACATTAACTTTGTTTAAAAGATTTTTGAATTCTATGAAGAAAGGAAAAAACCATCGAGTAAAAACGTATCTCAGAAAATCTGGTAAAATACTGAGTACTGTTTCCAAATGGTTTTCCATCATTCTTTTTTCTTACCTGTGCATCTACTTTGTTCTTTCGTTTATTCTCTCCCGAATTACCGTGGAGGGAGAAAACCAAAAAAATTCACGTGTTAAAATCTACTTGATGAAGTCTGGTGTTCATACGGACTTTGTCCTGCCTGTAAAAAATGACATCATCGACTGGACCAAGTCCTTTCCAAGAGAAAACACCGGATTCAAGGACAGCACAACGAAACTCATCGCCATCGGCTGGGGGGACAAAAACTTTTACATGAATACGCCAGAATGGGCAGATTTAACGGTTAAAACAGCCGTTTCCGCGATGACTGGACTGGGCGCCTCGGCCATTCATGCGACGTACCACTACGAAATCTTGAGCGATCGTCCGGTGATTCAATTGTACCTGTCTAAAAAACAATACCGAGAATTGGTTCGATACATTCAAGATCAATTGGTCATCAATAAGAACGGAAATACGGTTTACCTTCCCGCACAAAACAAAAAAGTGGTGAGCGGAAACGATGCTTTTTATGCTGCGAATAACCGATACAGCATGATGTTAACCTGCAATTCATGGATTAATCGTGGATTAAAAGCTTGCCATAAACGCGCTTGTTTGTGGACTCCTTTTGCCGGGGGAATTTTTTATCAGTATGGAAAATAAACGCCTAACCCTCGTCCTTTTTCTATGTTGCCATCTTTCAATTTTTGGACAAATGATTCCATTGGATACCGCACAGCGATTTATTGTTTTCATCAACGGGAATCGTGGACCTAAAGCAAATCACGAGACAACAGACAATCGACTTCACGTGAAAGATCCAACAGGATATTGGTATGCGATTGACGATACCATTCTGACTAGATTTCCTGGAGTTACTCCCGTATATTTTGACGGACATCATCCCGTTGGTACCTCCCAACACCGAACGGAATTCAATTTTGCAAAGTCCTATTTTTTCTCTCGTTTTTGTAGGATTTCCAAACGCAGTCGATGGGTTTTGAATAAAAAACCGAATCCAGAAGGATTTCAATTACGCGTTAAAAATGGACAAATCGCTGGAGAAAACCTGTTGAATTACTTTGCACAAAAAGGAATCCCCTTGGATCAAGTGAAAATCGATATGGTTTGTCACAGCATGGGCTACGCCTACTCACTGGGAATGTTTGACGCGTTAAAATCCAAAGTGAGCTTTGGTAAATTATTGATCCTGTCGCCTGAAAACGCTAGCGCGCAGGGACGCGACTGGACGTATTTCGAGGAAGTTTGGCAGTATGGTGCACGTGCCGACGACAAACAATCCGATCCCATTTGTTACCAAGATGGCATCGCGCCGCAAGTAGCTGTTCCGGGAATCGAAACTGTACCAGCTACAAAAGGTGGACGGATTTTCATTCCATCAACGTGGCCAAAGAGCAAAAAAGGATTCATCAAAAGTCATCACCTCTTGTATTACCAATGGTTTCATGAAATCAAACCAGGTGATCGCGGATACTTTCAACTATCGAATTAAAGGTCTTCTTTAAATGCGATTCCCTGTGAAATTCTAGCTGGACTCCAAACGCGTAATTCCCGAAAATTCTTAACTTTGGGACCAATGATTCAGACTAATTCCGACCTCAAACCCTATAACACCTTTGGCATTTCCGTCAAAGCTGATCGATTTGCCAGATTTTCCTCGATTCCGGAACTTCAAACGGTCCTTCGTGAACGAATGAATGATCCGTTATTGATCCTAGGAGGCGGGAGTAATTTACTGCTAACGAAAGATTTTCATGGACTTGTTTTAAAAAATGAAATTCTGGGTTTTGAAGTCATTTCAGAAACGGAAGATTTCGCGGTGGTTCAATCAGGCGCTGGAGAAACGTGGCATGATTTCGTGATGAAATGCATTGATTTAAACTTGAGTGGACTAGAAAATTTAAGTTTAATTCCGGGAAGTGTTGGAGCGAGTCCGATGCAAAACATTGGAGCATACGGCGTTGAAATCAAGGATTGTTTTGAATCGCTCAGCGCTTACCACTTGGAAAGTGGAGAAGTTCACACCTTCGATAAACAAGCGTGTGCATTCGGATACCGTGAAAGTGTGTTCAAGCACGAACTAAAAGGACAATACGTCATTTGCACGGTTTCCTTTCGATTAAAGAAGAATGCTGCAGTGAATACTTCGTATGGAGCTATTTCCTCCGAATTAGAAAAACAGGGAGTTCAGAACCCAAGCATTCGCGATGTGAGCAACGCAGTAATCGCGATACGTCAATCGAAACTTCCAGATCCCAAAGTCATTGGAAATGCGGGAAGTTTCTTCAAGAATCCAATTGTAGAAAACGCTGTTTACGAAGCAATCAAATTAAATTATCCCGAAGCACCATTTTACCCTGTAGATGAACAACATGGAAAATTAGCTGCAGGATGGTTGATTGAAAAGGCTGGATGGAAAGGGAAAACCATTGAAACATATGGCGTTCACACATTGCAAGCATTAGTATTAGTGAATTACGGAGGAAGTACAGGGAATCAAATCTATGACTTATCTTCGCAAATTATTTCTGACATAGAATCCAAGTTCGGAGTGACCTTGGAACGCGAAGTCAACATATTGTAAATAAAGGCACACACAAGGCATGAAAGTTTCATACAACTGGTTAAAAAAATACATTCAAACAGATTTAATCCCCGAAGACTTGGGTAAAATCCTTACCGACACTGGACTCGAAGTAGAAAGCATTGAGAAAATCGAAGCCATTGAAGGTGGATTACAAGGTGTTGTTATTGGACACGTATTGACGTGTGAAAAACATCCAGATGCCGACAAATTAAACGTAACAACCGTTTCCATTGGAACAGAAGAACTTCAAATTGTTTGTGGCGCACCGAATGTTGCCGCCGGACAAAAAGTCGTTGTTGCGACAGTTGG
>CALQBB020000203.1 GCA_943328715.2 Polynucleobacter meluiroseus
AACAGGATTACTTACATCCACATCGACAAAATCGGATGCGCATAGCTACGCTAATCTGTCTGAAATTTCCACGAAACACCTTCATTTAGAATTGGATGTGAATTTCGAAAACCGGACGATTTACGGGGTTGCACGACATGAAATGATTAACAAGGGTGCGGATACAGCTATATTCGACATCAATGGACTCATGATTCAAAAGGTAACAATTGGTCAAAAGGGATCAGAAGAAGAAGCAGATATGTTTATCGATAAGATGGACAAAGATTCCGTTCTTGGTCAAGCCTTGATGGTTCCGATTAAAAAAGATACCCGATTTGTCAATATTTACTATCAAACGACCGAACGTTCGGACGCGTTGGATTGGTTAGACACGAACCTAACCAGCTCCAAGACAAAACCGTTTTTGTACACACAAGGACAAGCAATCCTCACCAGAACGTGGATTCCTTTGCAAGATTCACCGAGCAACCGCATTACCTACAGCGCAGATGTCAAAGTTCCAAGTGACCTATTAGCGGTCATGAGTGCGAAAAATCCAACGCAAAAAAACAAAGAAGGAAAATATCATTTCGAAATGAAAAAACCGATTCCTGCTTACTTAATTGCGTTAGCTGTCGGAGATTTAGCCTACCATCCGTTCAGTAAGAATAGCGGCGTCTATTCGGAACCTGAATTACTTCCTTCTTGCGCCTATGAGTTCGATGCGATTCCGAAAATGATTAACGCAGCTGAAAAACTCTATGGTCCTTATCAATGGGAACAATATGACATTCTTGTCCTTCCCTACTCCTTCCCTTTTGGTGGAATGGAAAATCCCATGTTGACCTTTGCGAATCCGACCTTACTTGCTGGAGACAAAAGTTTAGTTTCCGTGATCGCACATGAATTAGCGCACTCTTGGTCTGGTAATTTAGTCACGAACCGCACTTGGAACGACTTCTGGTTGAACGAAGGATTTACGGTTTACTTCGAACAACGCATCATGGAATCCATTTACGGAAAAGAAGTTGCCGATATCCTCGCCTTAATCGAATTCGATGAATTGAAAGACGAATTAAAGCGAATCAAAGCTTCCGAGAATCCAGAGGACAGTAAATTGCATTTAGCGTTAGAGGGACGAAATCCAGATGATGGAATGACGGACATTGCCTACGTAAAAGGCGCTTTTTTCTTGAAAACACTCGAAAATGAAGTGGGCAGAACAGCATTTGACGCCTTCCTGAAAAAGTATTTCAACACCTTTCAATTTAAGACGGTCGATACGAAGCAATTCGTAAGTTTCTTGAAGAAAAACCTACTCAACAAAGGACACGAGGATTTCGATTATCAATCGTGGATTTATACCGAGGGACTCCCGGACAATTGTTTGCTGTTGCATTCCACGCGTTTGGATCAAATGGAAAAGTTAGCAGATGATTTCACGCATAACAAAGTAAGTTTTGCTCCGAAAATCACCTACAAATGGAAGAAAATAGGCAAGCGCAGAAAAAAGATTAAAACCGTTACGCAAATTAAGTTCCAAGACCACATTGTTCAAGAGTGGCAAACGTTTATCCGCCGTCTACCTAGAAATCTCCCGCAAGCAAAAATGAGGGAAATTGACCGTTATTTGCGTTTCTCCTTCAGTGGAAATAGTGAATTATTAACTGAATGGTTTATTCTCAGCGCGAATTGCGGCTACGCTTCTACTAATAAAGCGCAAATCACTGCATTCTTGAATAAAGTTGGACGTAGAAAATATTTGATGCCGATTTACGAAGCACTTCTTTTGAATAAAGACAGTCGTCCAATGGCGATTTCGATTTTCAATCAGTCGAAAAATCAGTATCACGCAGTCTCCAGAAAGTCTGTTGAAGCCTTGATTAAGGAAACGAAATAAACGTTGTTTTTTTACTAGGAATTAGTTTGCGACTTCACTCATGAATTTAATGCGCATTAAACGCAGCTCTTCTTCTGTGTATAATCCGTCAAACTCGTGGTACGCTTCCACTAAATCATCCGTTTCAGCCTCAGAGAAATAATCGAAGATTTCTTCTTGATTTTCGTTATCCAAAATGGTATTGATGTAGTAATTAATGTTCACTTTCGTTCCGGAATTCACAATGGACTCCATTTCATCCAAAATTTCCTCAAAGGATTTCCCTTGAGCCTTAGCGATGTCTTCCAGTGGTAATTTACGATCGATGTTTTGAATCAATTGAACTTTTAGAACGGATTTATTGACCAATGTTTTCACGACCATGTCCTGTGGACGTTCGATGTCGTTACTCTCCACGTAATGAGCAATTAAATCCACAAATGGTTCACCGTAGCGCTGTGCTTTCCCTGTTCCCACTCCTTGGATATTTGTCAACTCATCCATCGTAATTGGATACTGCAGACACATGTCACGCAAGGAAGGTTCTTGGAAAATCACAAACGGAGGAACGCTCAATTGTTTCGACAAGGTTTTGCGTAAATCGATCAGTGAGTTGTACAATACCTCATCAAAAGCACCACCTTTTCCCCCAGCTTGAACGATGGAATCATCGTCGTCAGTTCCGGAAAAATCGTGTTGCTTAATGAGCATGAACGAAACCGGTTTTTTGAGGAAAGCTCTACCTGCGTCTGTCAATTTCAAGGTGCCAAACGTTTCCACGTCTTTGTACACGAGTCCACCAACACCTGTTTGACGAATAACTGCATTCCAAAAATGCTCGTCTTTCTCTTTTCCAATTCCAAAAGTCGGAAATTGGTCTTGTTTGTATGCCTTAATATCCGCCGTCACGTGTCCGGACAAATACGCGCAATAATGCTTCGCTTTCTGGGTTTCGTCCATCAAAACAATTGCATTCAGCAACATTTCGACATAGTTCATTCCTTCCGTGCGTTCTCTTGGATTACGGCAGTTGTCACATTGTTCGTTGCATCTTTTCTCCTCGAATGACTCTCCGAAATAGTGCAAAATAAATTTCCGACGACAAACAGATGTTTCCGCATAAGAAACGATTTCATGTAACAATTGTCGTCCAATCTCTTGCTCTGTAATAGCTTTGCCTTGCAAGAACTTCTCGAGTTTTTCGATGTCCTTGTAACTGTAAAACGCCACACACTCACCGATTCCACCATCTCGACCTGCTCTTCCCGTTTCTTGGTAATAACTTTCGAGTGACTTCGGAATGTCGTGATGAATGACATAACGAACGTCTGGTTTATCGATTCCCATCCCAAAGGCAATGGTTGCTACAATTACCTCCACATCTTCCATCAAGAACATGTCTTGGTGTCTCGCTCGCGATCCGGCGTCGAGTCCTGCGTGATACGGCAAGGCATTGATTCCGTTTACCTGAAGTAATTCGGCAATCTCTTCCACTTTCTTACGGCTCAAGCAATAAATAATTCCGCTTTCACCTTGGTGGTTTTTAATGTATCGGATAATTTCCTTTTCCACGTCGCGTTTTGGACGAATCTCGTAGTAGAGGTTATCTCGGTTAAACGAGGACTTAAAGACGTCCGCATCCAACATATTTAAGTTCTTTTGAATGTCGTATTGTACCTTCGGTGTTGCCGTTGCTGTTAACGCAATGACAGGAACATTCGATATTTTTTGAAAAATTTCGCGGAGTCTGCGGTATT
>CALQBB020000204.1 GCA_943328715.2 Polynucleobacter meluiroseus
GGACTTGCGTACCATTGAATATTGGAACCCGTTGCGGACAATTGAGAAATTTGTGCTCCAGTACAAAAGGATTGAGCTGCAGAACCTGTTGGTGCTGCTGGAGGTGGTGGTGGCGGAACCAAAGTGAATGTTGCGTTGGAAATTCCACGGTTGGACGAACCATGATAGGATAATCCAAAGCTTGCGCTTCCAGCTCTTGCCCAGATTAAACTGAGGGATCCAGTCGCTGCCGTGAAATCATGGTCATTGGCATCGCCGGTAACCAAAGCTCTTGTCGCGACAATCGTGCGTACACCTGAAGCAACTGCGTCACTGACGATTGTCCAGTTTTGTTGTGGGTCAGTTGTAGGCGCGGAATATCCACCGATACTGGCATCGAACGAGCTCAGTGTACCAGCTGTATGCGCGATTACCACATCATTTCCTGAACCCATGCTTGTGGCATCGAATCCAATGGCAAACCAACGTGTGGCTGGACCGGTTAAAGTCAAGGTAACTTGCGTTCCGACATCCATTTTCGCGGTCATGGCAAGTCCGGCAGTTGAACTCAAGGAAACCACACCTGTTGTATAAGTTTGCGCATTAACAAGTGTACCAACAAAGAGAAGTACTAATAAGAATAATTTATTTTTCATCGAATTTAAATAAGTTGATAAGTTTTTCATCATTGTATAAGGTCAAAAGTTCCCGAATGGATTTTCCATGTTGATCCAACACATCCAAATTCGGTTTTTGCTTCAAGATTCGTTCAACAAGCTCATATCTTTTAAGGCTCATCGCAAAATGCAAGGGAGTTCCAAATTGAGCGAACTGACACGTATCATCAACAGAAACACCTTTTTGAAGTAAAAGTTCGAAAATCTCCACGTTGTTTTTATAAATCACGCCGTAAATCGCTGATCCCTCGGGAAAGCAGGTTTTGATATCCGCTCCTCTTTCCACCAATAATTTAGCTACCTCGTTATTTCCGCGATACGCAGCAAGTAAAAAAGGAGACAATCCTTGTTCCGAAAGTTGATTCACTTGATTCGGCTGTTTGTCCAAAAGTTTCTTCATCGCAACAACATCTCCTGTACGCGCCAAATCATGAACGGATTGACCAAAGGACACAGCACTGAGGAGCAGAAATAGGAGTAAATTGCGAATCATGGTGTAAAAATAAGGATAATGTGCTAATGTGCTAGTTTGCTAATGTGCCAGTGTGCTAGTGTGCCAATGTGCTAGTGATTTGTTCGCTCCGCAAACGGTTTAATGTTGATCGTAAAATATAACACCAATCCATCATTCTTATTGATACTGAGCACTCGGCACTGATTACTAAACCAATGATTTGTTTGCTCCGCCGCCGCGGAGCAAAACGAAGATAGTTTTTAGCAACCACCGTAGCAGAAGAACACGAAAAAAACAACTGATTAAAAGTCCTATCTGAGCGCAGCTCAGAGCCAACAGTAACCAATTAGCAAATTGGCACATTGGCACACTAGCACATTGTCTCATTAGCACATTGCCTCATTAGCACATTATACCTATCTTTGCCACAAACATCAACAAACCATGAGTGATCCGATAAAACATGAGTGTGGAATAGCTCTTTTAAGGCTAAAAAAACCTTTGGAATATTACCTAGAAAAGTACGGCACCGCGCTGTATGGCGTCAACAAGATGCACTTACTCATGGAAAAACAACACAATCGTGGTCAAGATGGTGCTGGGATTGCGAACATTAAGTTCGACATGGAACCGGGACAGCGTTACATTTCTAGAACGCGTTCCATCAAAAAGAATCCAACACAGGATATTTTTGATCAAATCAATGGGAAATTCCAACAAATTCAACAAGAAAATCCGGAACATTTAAAGGATGTCAACTACTTAAAACAACATGCTGGATTCACCGGAGAATTGTTTTTGGGACACCTCCGCTACGGAACATTTGGACGAAATTCCATTGAAAGTTGTCACCCATTTTTACGTCAAAACAACTGGATTACACGCAACCTTGTTGTTGCTGGAAACTTTAATTTAACAAACGTCGATGAGTTGTTCCAAAACTTGGTCAACTTAGGTCAACATCCGAAAGAGAAAAGCGATACGGTAACCGTTCTTGAGAAAATCGGACATTTCTTGGATGTTGAAAACGACGATTTATACGCACACTACAAATCACTTGGCTATTCGAAGGATCAAATTTATGCACGCATTGCGAAGGAAGTAAATTTGGTGAAAATCCTGAAGAAAGCATCCGAAGTTTGGGATGGTGGTTACGCCATGGCTGGACTACTTGGACACGGTGATGCTTTTGTGTTACGCGATCCAAATGGCATTCGTCCGGCATTTTGGTATGAGGATGAGGAGATTTGTGTTGTTGCTTCGGAGCGTCCGGTGATTCAAACAGCCTTCAATTTAACGAGTGATCAGATCCACGAATTGCAACCGGGACACGCGTTAATCGTGAAAAAAAGCGGCGAAGTCAAAGAAGAGATGATCAACGTCCCACGTGAAATCAAAAAGTGTTCGTTTGAACGCATTTACTTCTCACGTGGATCAGATACCGATATTTACAAAGAACGAAAAGCGTTGGGACGTTTAATCGTGGACCAAGTTTTAGAGACAGTCAATCACGATTTCGACAATAGCGTCTTTTCATTTATCCCAAATACCGCAGAAGTTTCCTTTTACGGATTGATCAAAGGACTCGAAGAGAACTTAAATCAACAAAAAGTCAAGCAAATTCAAGCGCTGGGTCCAGATGCAAGTACTGAACAAATTTCAGAAATCATCAACCGTCGTGCACGCATTGAGAAAATTGCGATTAAGGACGCCAAATTACGTACGTTCATCACCCAAGATGATTCGCGTGACGACCTTGTCGCACATGTATATGACATCACCTACGGAAGTGTGCGTCCCGGAACGGACAACCTTATCGTGATCGATGACAGTATTGTCCGTGGAACGACCTTAAAACAAAGCATCCTCCGTATTCTTGACCGTTTGTCGCCGAAAAAAATCGTTGTGGTATCCTCTGCACCGCAAATCCGTTACCCGGATTGTTACGGAATCGACATGGCAAAAATGGGCGATTTCATTGCTTTTGAAGCAGCGATTCAATTGTTGCGCGACCGCAAAATGGACCGTGTCATCAAAGAAGTTTACGAGAAATGTTTGGAGCAAGTGAACCTTCCGAAGGAACAAGTTCGCAATTTCGTGAAAGAAATCTATGCGCCATTCAGCAACGAAGAAATCTCTGCAAAAATCGCTGAACTTTTAACTCCTCCGACCATCAAGGCGGAAGTAGAAATCGTTTTCCAAACCGTTGAAAACCTACACATTGCTTGTCCAAATCACCTTGGAGACTGGTACTTCACCGGTGATTATCCAACACCAGGTGGAAATAAGGTGGTGAATAAGGCGTTTATCAATTGGGTGGAGAAGAGGAATGAGAGAGCTTATTAATGTGCTAATTTGCCAATCTGCTAATGTGCCAATGATTTGTTCGCTCCGCAAACGGTTTTATGTTAATCGTAGAAATTAAACACCAATCCACCAGTAGTATAGATATCGGCACTGTTCACTGAGCACTAGGCACTAAACGAA
>CALQBB020000205.1 GCA_943328715.2 Polynucleobacter meluiroseus
AAATTAAATTTGGTCCAGCGAGCAAACAAGAATTCATGGAAGAAAAGAAACAGACAAAGGACTCAAAATTGAAAAAGACCTTGAATTCATGGAAGGAACAGCAGGAAAAGGAACAACAGTCTGGAGTGAAGCTTGGATCAGGCGGCGGGAAAGTAAATTAGTGCTGAATGATTGATTATCAAAAATCAGGAAGCAAATAATTTAGTAATTTCAAAAATTCAATGATATATCAACCAAATGAATCGAATGGTTTTGTTTAAATCAATGGCAATCCTTTTCCTGGCCAGTTCTTTTCTACTTCCATCCGGAGAGATTTCTATGTATGGAGTAAAAATAAATGATTCTCAAAAATCACTTGAAAATGTGAATCTTGAACGGATAGCAAAGAAGGATAAAATGCAAAAATTCCGTACGGAAAACGGAAATGATTTTTCAATTACGGTGGAAAAAGGAAAAGTGGTTTATATGGAAAATGACTGGTTACAAGACGAAAAGGGAGTCCAACCATTGTTCTCTGACTTTAAGTTTGGTCAGACAAGTCTGAAAGCCATACGATCCAAATTTTCAACAAATGGATTCACTTATAAATCAAGAGGCAGTTTCCAAACCAAAACACATTTAATCATGTTTAATTGCTTTGAATTTGAGTCTGAAAACAATGAGGTACTCGTGACCATAACCAAAGTAGCTCTTAAAGGAGATATCACGGAAAATAACCTCGCAATTAAAGCAAAATTGGATGCGCTGATTATCGCTGATAAAAATTACTTAGATAAAACATGGGGCAAAGACAAGACTTATGATCCGACGTATAGAAAGATTCAAATGTAGAAAGCAATATCAAGAAGATTAGTTCGCTCCTTTTTTTAAGATCTCGGTTGTCGAGTATCCTTGCACCAAATCTATGGTTTCCACGATTCCACCGTTTTTTCGAACGACATCGGAACCAACGATATACGTAGATTTGGATGGGTCTGTCTCGTTTTTATCGTAATCTGCCCCTTTCACCAATACATCTGGATGCAATGCTGAAATGACTTCCAACGGCGTGTCTTCGTTGAAAAAAACAACTAAGTCTACGAATCCCAAGGCAGCGATTAGTGTTGCACGCGCATCGTTTGGATTAATGGGACGATTGGGCGCTTTTCCGAGTCTTCGAACGGAATCATCTGTGTTTATTGCAACGATGAGGTGCTTTCCTAAATCTGCCGCAGCCGCTAAATAGCGCACGTGTCCAAGGTGCAATACATCGAAACAACCATTCGTGAAAACAAGTGCTTCGTTTTTAAGCTTATACAAGGCAACGCGTTTTTGTGCTTCTTCGATGGAAACAATTTTTTCTTGGATATACGCCAATCTTGCCATGTGATTTTTTTGGAAAGGTAGTGGTTTCAAGAAATGAAACCAAGAAAATTAACCCAACAAATTGGTGCTTTCGTTTGGAAAGACCAAGGATGGTTTGAATGTTTTCGCCTCTTCAAAGTCTAAATATGCGTAGCCAATGATGATGATGATGTCGTCCACTGCAACTCTGCGCGCGGCAGGACCATTGAGACAAATCATTCCAGATTCACGATCACCTTTGATCACGTAAGTCTCGAAACGCTCACCGTTATTGATGTTGACAATTTGAACGCGCTCACCTTCAATCAAATTAGCAGCCTCCATTAATGCCTCATCAATGGTAATGCTACCGATATAGTTCAAGTCAGCCTGTGTGACACGAACGCGGTGAATTTTAGATTTTAGAGCTTGAATTAACATAATATTTTCCGCGGCAAAAATAAATCAAATAAACGGATTAGAATAATAAATTGTCAATCAGACGCACACTTCCACAATGAGCAGCAATGCAACAAATTTGATTTTCTTGCCATTCCGTTAACTCATTGAGTGTTTCGGGATCGACAATCGCAAGGTATTCAAGGGACAAGGAACCTTGTTGAAATAAGCTATTGGCAGTGACCAATGTTTCCTGAATGGAATGTTTGCTTTTTGCTGCTTCCACAAAGCGCAAAGTTTCAATGATAATCAAGGCATCTTGACGCTCTTTTTCATTCAAGCGCATGTTTCGACTGCTCATCGCAAGTCCGTTGGATTCTCGTACCGTTGGACAAGCAATAATCCGTGTTTGAAAACCAAAATGTTTGGTTAATAGTCTGATAATTGCCAATTGTTGGAAGTCTTTTTGTCCAAAATAGGCCTGATTTGCCTCCACCAAGCGAAAAAGATTGTGCACAACATGCACTACTCCTTCAAAATGTCCAGGACGAAAAGCTCCCTCTAAAACTCGTCCAATGGAACCGAGCTCCATGGGGATAAATCCGTCGTTTTTTGGGTACAATTCTGCTTCATCTGGTGCGAAAACAACACAATTAGTCAAGCCTTCCAAAAGCATCAAATCAGCAGAAAGTGTTCTTGGATATTGCTTCAAGTCCTCACTGTTGTTGAATTGTTTAGGGTTGACAAAAATGCTGATTAGTGTGTAATCGTTTTCCTCTGTCGACTTTTTTATCAAACTTACGTGTCCACTGTGGAGCGCCCCCATTGTTGGAACAAATCCAAGCGTTTGGAAGTTTTCATTCAGCTTTTGACGAAACTGATGCAGCTCTTTTGCAGTATGAATGACCTTAACTTTAGACATAGGATTGAGAGAATCGTCGACAAAGCTATTGCTTTTTATGAAAGTTCATTTAAATTTCTTAATTTTGTACTCCTATCACTACTGAATGGAAAAGAAAAAAATCCTTTTTATTTCGCAAGAAATCTTCCCTTTTTTACCGAAATCCGATATTTCATCGACAGCGCGCAGAATCCCGCCACTTGTTCAAGATCTTGGAAAGGAAATTCGTGTGTTTACACCTCGTTTTGGTGCAATCAACGAAAGAAGACACCAATTGCATGAAGTTATTCGTCTATCCGGATTGAATATTTGTATTGACGATCACGACCACCCACTGATTATCAAAGTGGCTTCTGTTGCAGCGGCAAGAATGCAAGTATATTTCATCGATAACGATGACTATTTCAAACGCAAAACAACCTTGCAAGACGACAAAGGCAACTGTTTTCCTGATAATGACGAACGTTCCATGTTCTTCTCCCGAGGAGTCCTGGAAACCGTTAAGAAATTAGGTTGGCAGCCAGATGTGATCCATTGTCACGGTTGGATGACTGGAATCATGGCTTTGTACATCAAGCATGTATACAACAAAGATCCCCACTTCAAGGATACGAAAGTGATCATCAGTTTATACAACGATGATTTTGCTTCTCCTTGGGACAAGCGTTTTCATGAAAAATTGGCATTTGAAGGATTCCCGCAGGAAATCTGTAATCAGTTGTTAGATCCAACACACGAAAACATCATGCGTGTATTCGCTTCAAATGCGGATGGAATAAACATCGCTTGCGAAAATTTAGCGCCAAACTTGAAAGCTATTTTTGATGAAGCCACGAACCTCAAATTAGCGTACGTTCCTGAAGAAAATCAAGGAAAAGAACTTTCTGCTTTCTTCGACAAAGTAATGGAAGAATCTGTTTTAGCTTAATTCACCCTGCGCGCATTCAACATGAGAAGACTTTCATCT
>CALQBB020000206.1 GCA_943328715.2 Polynucleobacter meluiroseus
AAGCGCGAACCAGCATCCTTCTCCTGGAAGAAAAAAACTGGAAGGAATGGCAAACGATGGGATTCACCACGCAAGATTTATGGCGTAATCCTATTGAATTGAAATCTGAATTTCTCGAACGCGAAGGAAGTCAGGCTATTGATTTCAGTGAACTAGATGAATTGACCTTGAAATTGAATTCCAAGTGGACGCAATTAACGCACGAGGTGGATTCCAATCAAGTCAGTATGGTAGAAGCCGAACTGACACGTATTTCCAAGCAGTTGTTTCAATTGAAAGACCGATTGGAAAAAATCCGCAAAGGAAAATTCGATAAGCAATTGAAGTTGATCGATGCCATCTCTTTGAAGTGCTTACCAAAAGGAGAACAGCAAGAACGAAGTTCAAACCTTTTTTCCTTCTGTGCGGACGGACATGTCTATGCACGCATCGAACAGATCAAAAACGAAATGGATCCATTTTTAAGTGATTTTCAGTTCATTCTGCTTTAACAAAGGAAGAAATTACGACCTTTGTGTCAAATTGACCCCATGAAACAAAATAAGATCCGCGAAGTACTTTCCAAACACCCTGTGATTCCAGTAGTGACTTTTCACGCTGTTGAAGAAGTAGCTCCTAAAATGGACCAATTAATTGCACGTGGGATATTTTGTATCGAAATCACCTTACGAACTCCTGCTGCATTTGAATGCATTGCAGAGGCGAAACGATTGTACGGTGATCGTTGTTCGATTGGAATGGGAACGGTTGTTTCCGTGAGTCAAATTGACAAAGCAGTTGAATTAGGCATCGACTTCATGGTGAGTCCAGGATTGAACGCCACGCTTGCACCAGCATTTGAAGCAAGTGGAATCGCCTTTATTCCCGGAGTCGCAACCCCAAGTGAAATCATCGAAGGATTGCAATTCGGTTGGGATACGTTCAAATTTTTTCCAGCAAATTTATTCGGTGGACTCGGCGCCTTAAAAGCATATGGACAAGTGTTTCCAGCAGTGAAGTTTTGTCCAACGGGCGGAATCACCGAAGAAACGCACCCAGACTATTTGGCTTTAGACAACATCATTTCCGTGGGTGGATCTTGGATGTAGTTTAACACCAACTCCAACAACCTATTTCTCTCCAATTCATTCACTTCATGATCTTTCTTTTCTCTCTCCTCTTAATCATTGGCGCCGAATGGATTTTCCTTCACGGACTCATAGAGCATTCCTTGTATGTCCTGGCTGGATTCCAAGGATTCGTGTTCATCGCGAGTGTTGGATTACTGTTCTTTAACTTTCGTCGTCGCTCTCAAAACGCCGATTACCGCTTGGTGTTTACGTATATGGGCTTGTTCATCGCCACTGGAATTCCAGCGCTTGTTTATTTGTTACCAGGACTTTCCTATTTACTTCTTGGACTCCCCTATTTGCAATACATCGGATGGATTTTCTCCGTGGGAATCTTTCTCGGAATACTCTACGGCATACAATTCGGTCGATGGAATTGGAAAGTTCACCATGTGACGATTTCCTATCCAAATTTACCGCAAGCATTTGACGGACTACGTTTTGTGCAAATCAGTGATGTCCATGTAGGTAGTTTCTTACACCGTTACCACAAAGTTCAAAAGGCAATCGATTTGATCAATGCCCAAGATGCAGATTACGTGTTTTTCACGGGGGATTTAGTCAATAACAAAGCCGATGAAATGCATGGATGGGAATCCCTTTTCTCCTCCATCCAAGCGAAAAAAGGGAAATTCAGCATACTCGGAAACCACGATTATGGCGATTATGTGCAGTGGAATGAACAAGACGAAAAACAGGCGAATTTAACCAAGCTCATTCGCATTCATCAATCCATTGGATTTCAACCCTTACTGAACGATGCCGTTGAATTAGGCGATGGCTGTTGGCTGTTGGGCGTCGAAAACTGGGGAAAAGCTCCTTTTCGTCAAAGCGGAAAATTAGCGGAAACCCTTTCCAAAGTCCCGACGGATGCTTTCAAAATTTTATTGTCCCACGATCCAAGTCATTTCGATGCGCAAGTATTGGACACAGACATCGATTTAACGCTTTCTGGACACACGCACGGCATGCAGTTTGGGATTGAGCGCTTCGGGATTAAATTCAGTCCTGTTTCCTTTAAATATCCCAAATGGGCCGGATTGTACCAAGTTGGTAAGCAATATTTGTATGTCAACCGTGGATTTGGCTTCCTCGGCTTTCCAGGACGTGTTGGCATTTATCCTGAAATCACCCATTTCACGCTAAAAAAAGCCGAAGATTAGTCCGCTTGTGGGATTCGCTCATTTTGGCTACATTTAACTAAAATTTATACTCATGACCGCTATTTACATTGTCCTTGTTGTTGCACTTGCCATCGTTTTCAGTTCCCTACTCACCGTTACACAAGGAACGATTGCCGTAATCACCCTATTTGGAAAATACAAGCGTATCCTTACACCTGGATTGCGCATGAAGATTCCATTTTTGGAACAAGTGTACCGACGTATTTCCATTCAGAATCAGAGTATTGAAATGGAATTCCAAGCAGTAACCATTGACCAAGCGAACGTGTATTTCAAAAGCATGTTGTTGTACAGTGTGATGGATGCAGAAGAAGAAACGATTAAGAAAGTCGCGTTTAAGTTCATTAGCAACAAAGACTTAATGCAGGCTTTGATTCGCACCATCGAAGGATCCATTCGCGCATATGTTGCGAGTCAGAAGCAATCCGAGATTCTTGGTTTGCGCCACGAATTGGTCGAAAGTGTGAAGAATCAAATCGACCACACCCTAGAAACGTGGGGTTACCATTTATTGGATTTACAGATCAACGACATCACCTTTGACCAAGCGATCATCGAGAGCATGAGCAAAGTTGTGGCATCGAACAACCTAAAAGCAGCAGCAGAGAACGAAGGTCAAGCCTTGTTGATCACCAAAACAAAAGCAGCCGAAGCCGATGGAAACGCGATTAAAATCGCCGCATTAGCAGAAAAAGAAGCAGCGATGTTGCGTGGACAAGGAGTGGCGTTATTTCGTCAAGAGGTAGCAAAAGGGATGAGTGAAGCAGCGGAAGAAATGAAGCAAGCCAACTTGGACACAAACGTGATCCTTTTCTCCATGTGGACAGAAGCCATCAAGAATTTCGCTGAATACGGAAAGGGAAACACCATCTTCCTAGACGGCAGCGCAGAAGGCATGCAAAATACTATGAAGCAGATTCAAGCAATGTTATCTTCCGAACAACATAAAAAATAGATTGGCTTTTTTCCTTTGTCAAAAGGAAGAAATTACTATTTTTGCCAACCGTTACTTCAATGTAACTCGGTCCTATAGCTTCCCGTAACGACGGGACAAGCAACTTCGCTATAGGACAACTAAGATGTTTAACCGTTACTTCAATGTAACCCGGTCCTATAGCTTCCCGTAACGACGGGACAAGCAACTTCGCTATAGGACAACTAAGATGTTTAACCGTTACTTCAATGTAACTCGGTCCTATAGCTTCCCGTAACGACGGGACAAGCAACTTCGCTATAGGACAACTAAGATTTTTAATCGTTACTTCAA
>CALQBB020000207.1 GCA_943328715.2 Polynucleobacter meluiroseus
AGTTTCGCAAAACGAAAGGACAAACGTTTGAAAAAGCGTGTGTCCAACATGCGGCGATTAATGGTGCGAAAGGTAAAAAACTGCAGAATGAGCGTCAATAATACAGCGAGAAGGTGCACCAGGCAAATGTGGTAACCGAGTACATGAAACCGCGGTTTGAAAAAGGGATTGCTTACGTCCAAGTACACGTAAAAGTGGTTCTGTTTGAATGGATGCGTGAACTGTTCCATCGGATTTTCCGGATTGACTTCAAACGTGCCATCTGGATTTTCTTCCCAAAAATAATAGGCTACACGTCCATTCGATGTTTGAATGTTCTCGTAATCGTCACTAAAACGAAAAGGAAAAGCGTTGTTCTGTAGTTCATTCAGTTGGCTTGTACTTAATTGACCGTCTTCGTCAAGAGAATCCAGTAGGTTCGGAGAAACACCAAATTGAATGAGCAATGTTTTTCGAACGCTTTCCAGGGAAATCAGTCCATTTTTTACACCGAGAAAGCCAACGGATTTGTGTGGAATCGCAAAGAATTGTTGCGTGTCCGCGGGAACACAATATAGGTACAGTTGATGTGCATCAAGCGGAAATCCATTGGGGAAATCGAGGTCACGCCATTCTTTCTGTTGGCGCGTGAATTGATTGGTGCCAATGGCTGGAAATTCCCATTTACGGTCATCTTCCTCACGTTTTTTACGTGTTTGAAATTGGACATCAAGTTTGATTCCCGCATTTTGGAAGGTAGCTTGTACGGAACGAAGATCAACTGACCTCTGTTCATCCGTTAATACGATGTTTAGTTGAAATGGAGCTGCTTGAACAGCAACTTGCGTGTTTCCGTAGAAGGAAGCACCTAGCGATAAGATTACCAATAAAAAGCAGGTAACCTGTTTCATAACTTGGACTTACAGGTGTAAGAAGTTCTTTTTTGCCAAAAGTTCATCCTCTGATTCGCGGTAGTCTGGATCATCCACACAACAATCTACTGGACAAACAGCTGCACATTGTGGTTCGTCGTGGAAACCAACACACTCTGTACATTTATCGTGAGCGATGTAATAAACATCCATATTCACAGGTTCAAATTGGTGTTCAGCTGAAACTTCTTCTCCATCCAAAGTAGTGATCATTCCCTTTAAGGACGTGCCATCAGCATATTTCCATTCTGCGCCACCTTCGTAAATTGCATTGTTTGGACATTCAGGTTCGCAAGCCCCGCAATTGATACATTCGTCTGTGATAATGATTGCCATAAAATCAAAAATTTGTACAAAGATAATAAGCCTAGTTGGATTGTTCTGTTTGATGAGGTAAAAAAAGAGAAGTTATGTACTTTTGTACCGTGAAAAAGTCAAGAATAATCAATGCATTTGTTGTCCTCGGGACAATTTTAAAGGAACTCAGTGAGAAAAAACCATATACTGCTGCCGTTTCGATGCTGACGGAGGAAGAATATGCCGAAGTCAACGAGGTGATTCAACGTGAGTTTCACTACAATGGTTGGTTTACGGAGGATTCCATTCGTCAAGCGTTTGGTGAAATAGCAAACTGGCTGACAGCAGAACAACTGAACGATTGGACCAGTCGGTACACCGAAAACACCGACAAGAAGAATATTGCTGTCGTCATGGCGGGAAACATTCCCTTGGTTGGATTTCATGATTTCTTGTGTGTGTTGTTATCTGGACATCAAGTCATTTGCAAACAAAGTTCGGAGGACGCACGCCTTCTTCCTGCGTTGGTGAAGCTGCTGCTTTTATTTGAACCTGATTTGTCGGAACGCATTCGTTTTTCTGACCGCAAACTAGTCGATTACCACGCAGTGATTGCGACAGGAAGTAATAACAGCATGCTCCATTTTGAACAGTATTTTTCCCATGTCCCTCATTTGTTTCGCGGACACCGCACTTCGGTTGCAGTGCTAACTGGAAACGAATCCAAAGAGGAATTGCACGCACTCGGTGTGGATTGTTTGACCTATTTTGGACGTGGTTGTCGAAATGTAACGCATTTGCTCTTCCCTGAAGGATTTGATCTGAATCGCTTTTTTGAAGCCATCGTCGATTTGACGGATGTGGTCAACAACAAAAAATACGGAAACAATTACGATTACAACAAAGCAGTTCACTTGATGAATTTGAGTAAATTCTTGGATAATAACTTCTTGTTGATGAAGGAATCCGACCAATTGTTTTCACCATTGTCTATGCTTCATTACCAGTATTACAAAAGCTCAGAAGAATTAAACTCCTTTTTAGATGCACAACGTTCAAACATTCAATGTGTTGTTGGACAAGATTTTATTCCATTCGGACAAGCACAATGTCCGTCCTTGATGGATTATCCTGATGGAATGGATACCATGCACTTTTTAGCAACTTGCTGACATTAACTAAAGGGGGATTCAATCCCTTTCCGTATCTTTGCACATGTCTTTTCTAGAAAAAATAATGATCAAATACAAAACACCTCAAGAGATTGAAATCATGCGTGAAGCAGCGCAAATCGTAAGTCGAACACTTGGATTAGTTGCTAAACACATGAAACCGGGGGTGACACCGAAGTTTTTAGATCAATTAGCGGAGGACTACATTCGTTCTCAAAACGCCATTCCTGGATTCCTAGGTTTGTATGGTTGTCCAAGTACTTTGTTGATTTCTGTCAACGAACAAGTCGTTCACGGACTTCCAACAGATCGTCCATTTCAGGATGGGGACATCGTTTCTGTGGATTGCGGATCCGTTTACAAAGGATATTACGGTGATCATGCCTACACGTTTGAAATAGGCGATGTAAAACCAGAAGTGAAAAAATTACTCGAGGTGACGAAAGAATGCTTGTACCTTGGCATTGCCCAAGCGACCATTGGGAATCGCATCGAAGATATTGGTTGGGCGATTCAACAGCACGCAGAGAAACACGGGTATGGTGTGGTGCGTGATTTAGTTGGACACGGACTTGGAAAAGAATTACACGAAGAACCACAAGTGCCAAATTACGGTCGACGTGGACGTGGAAAGAAAATCCAAAACGGATTAACGATTGCCATCGAACCGATGATCAACATGGGAACGGAAAAAGTGAAAACGCTCGACGATCAATGGACAATTGTCACTGCGGACGGACAACCTAGTGCGCATTTCGAACACGACATCGCTGTGGTTGACGGTGAACCAGTGATTCTTTCCACTTTTGATTTCATTTATGAAGCCCTTGGAAAATAAACTGAACATCGAACGAGTTTGGGTGCAACGAAGCATTGCAGTCGTTTTGTTGTTCATGTTTTGGAATGGATTCACGGATATTTTCTGGATGGCTCCATCTGTCTTATTCGATCCTCTACTTCTCGTTTTATGGTTGTTTTTCACCTTTTTACATCGAAAAGAACTAAAAAACCTAACATTTATTTGGCCACTAGGATTAGCGGTTCTATTGAATAACTTTCTTCATTTTAGTCATTTTTCTGACTTATTAACTAGAAGCGTGCTTCTGCAAAGCGAAAATCATTCTCTCCTTATTCAAATAGTAGGATTCCTGTCAAACTTACTCACATCTAT
>CALQBB020000208.1 GCA_943328715.2 Polynucleobacter meluiroseus
AGGAGATGGTGCTTCACGGACGTGGATTCGGTCACGGCGTTGGACTTTGTCAGGAAGGCGCAATGAATATGGCCAAAAAAGGCTATTCTTTCGATCAGATTCTTGGGTATTATTATCCAGAAATGAGGTTGGTAGACCGGACGATCCTTATTTATAAGTAATCACAAAAATCTCTTCGTCATCACGTTTGAAGAATTTCTCAGAACGTGCATACGCTTCTAGATAATCTGGATTTTTCAAGCGACGAAGTATTTGCTTCGTTTCTTTGAGTTGCTTAGACATTTCCATATTTTGTTCCGTCAACTGATTGACTTTGCGTTGTTGTGAGATCAAAGTAAAAACATCCCAGTCATCTAAAAAGAGAAAGTAGATCATGAAAACAATTCCTGTGAGGATGTATTTGTTTCTGAGGTAAGTTGGGATTTGAATTTTCATACATCAAATATACATGCATAAAAAAAAGGAAGCGTTCACTTCCTTTTTTAGTTTTTAAGATTCGAATGTTCATTTATTCCGTTTCGAAGCTATTGTATTTCTTTTCGTAAAAAGCAATAAAGTCTTTGTCGTATTCAAACCATTTGGATACATGCTTCAACATCGCTCGTGCATTCGCCGTATTCCCATCGCGTTTGATCATTTGTTGTGCGCTTAAAATCACGCCAGTTCTTAAGGCATCTTTATCCGCATCTGTAAAGTTTTCTAAGTCTGTTAACTTCATGAGGTTCGGAATTTCCGTTTTCCAAATAAGGTTTGCTGTTTTCGCATCTTTGTTTTGAAAACGAATCGCCGCTTCAACAAATTTAATCGACATTGGATTTTTAGTAATGGTAGAATATTGTTCAGCTGCATCTAGCATTTCTACAGTTACTTCCGTTAGTTTTTCTTTGTTGGTGTTGGTATATAGAACTGGATATCCATCTTCGTCTTCTAAGCGGTAAATGATTCCATTATCTAAAAGTTCACTTTGGAAGTTGTTTAACCACATTTGATGTATGGGCATTCGGAATATTCCGTTCTCATCTTTTTCAATGGCCGTTGCTGTAGCTGTTACAGCCTCATCAAACGGATCTTGTATTGCAGGATCTTTTAAGTCCTTTACGTACATTCCGTAAAATCCTTTTGCCAAGAAAATATAGGGTGTTGGATCACCTGCGTACTTCGGTTTAACTACGTAGTCAGATGCTCTTTTCACCAATTTAACGAAGTTACTATCTGCATGAATTTGTGTTAATTCATCCAAGTTGTTCGTTACGGTGATAAAGTTGTCACGGTCCTCAGAGATGTCAAATTCTTCTTCCTCAACTTCTCCGTTTTTCAGTTTTTTTGATTTGGAATACGTAACGGACAATGAAACGCTGTAATTACCTACTTTTTTGAATTCAACTTCGATAATATCTGACTTTTCATCACCTTTTGTGTAGGTCCAGTCTTTGTCCTTCGTTCCTGAGATTGTCCAAAGTGTCCCTACTTTTTTTGTTCCTGCAGGAGTGAAAACCGATTTCATCTCGATGCGGTTCGTTTTACTTCCCTCGTCGTCAAGGGTAATCACTCGTTTGGATTCCTTTAATTGCAAACTTGGTTGTTGTGCAAAAAGTTGACTACTCATCCAAAGTAGGCTAAGTAAACCTGTGAAAATTAGTTTTTTTGAAAACATAAGCTTTGTTCTTTTATTGAGGCTTTTCAATTATTGTGCCGAATTTACAAAAAATTATTCATGACTTTTAATGAGGAGCTTTAATATCTCCTGCGCAGCTTTGGCAATTTTTGTCCCGGGACCGTAAATTCCAAATACACCTGCTTCATACAGAAAGTCGTAGTCCTGTTGTGGAATAACTCCTCCAGCAACGACCATGATGTCTGATCTGTTCAGTTTTTTCAACTCTGCGATGACTTCTGGTACGAGTGTTTTATGTCCAGCAGCAAGGGAGGAAACGCCTAAAATGTGCACATCATTTTCGATCGCTTGCTTGGCAGCTTCTCCAGGTGTTTGGAAAAGTGGTCCAATGTCCACGTCAAAGCCTATATCAGCAAAGGATGTCGCAATAACTTTGGCGCCGCGGTCATGACCATCTTGCCCCATTTTCGCAATCATGATTCTTGGACGTCGGCCTTCCAGTTTACTGAAAACGCGCACAAGTTCTGTTGCGGTTAAAAAGTCTTCATCTTTCATAATTTCTTTGGAATATACACCGCTAATGGATCGAATCACTGCTTGGTAGCGTCCGTAAACTCGTTCCAAGGCATCGGAAATTTCTCCCAAGGTACAACGCGCCTGCGCTGCTCTGATCGCGATTTCCAATAAATTTCCGTTTTCGTTTTTCGCGGCGAGTTCTAATTCGATTAAAAGTTTCTGAACAAGTTCCTCATCTCTTTTAGATTTCAGGGCATTCAATCCTTCAATTTGTGCATCGCGTACTTTTGAATTGTCGATTTCTAGAATATCAAAGTCTGACTTGTCTTCGTTTTGGTAGCGATTTACCCCCACAATGATTTCCTGATTGGAATCAATGCGCGCTTGTTTTTTCGCTGCCGCTTCTTCAATGCGCATTTTCGGAATTCCTGTTTCGATGGCTTTTGCCATTCCACCTAATTCCTCAACTTCTTGAATGAGTGTCCATGCTTGATTAACCAATTCATTCGTCAGTGATTCAATGTAGTAACTTCCAGCACTTGGATCGATAAACGAGGTGATTCCTGTTTCCGTTTGCAAGTAGATTTGCGTGTTTCGAGCAATGCGTGCGGAAAAGTCAGTCGGTAAAGCGATGGCTTCATCTAACGCATTGGTGTGTAAGGATTGTGTCCCGCCCAAAACAGCAGAAAGTGCTTCAATACATGTTCGCGCAACATTGTTAAATGGATCTTGTTCGGTCAGTGACCATCCAGATGTTTGACAATGCGTTCGTAATGCCAAAGACTTCGCAGAAGATGGATTGAATTCTTTGATCAATTTTGCCCACAACAGTCGACCAGCACGTAATTTTGCTACCTCAACGTGGTGATTCATGCCAATTGCCCAAAAGAAACTTAATCTCGGTGCAAATTCATCAATTTTTAGTCCAGCGTTGAGTCCTGTTCGCACGTACTCGATTCCGTCGGCTAGTGTATAGGCTAATTCCAATGCAGCTGTTGCTCCAGCTTCGTGCATGTGGTAGCCAGAAATACTGATGGAATTAAATTTCGGCATGTTTTGCGACGTGTACGAAAAAATATCCGCGATGATGCGCATCGATGGGGTAGGTGGATAAATGTAGGTGTTTCGCACCATGAATTCCTTCAGGATATCGTTCTGAATGGTTCCACTTAATTCGGCTAAACTCACGCCTTGTTCCAATGCACTAGCAATGTAAAAAGCCATGATGGGCAAAACGGCTCCGTTCATGGTCATGGAAACGGACATTTCTCCCAATGGAATTTGGTCGAATAAGCGTTTCATGTCCTCGATGGAATCAATCGCAACACCTGCTTTTCCAACATCGCCTTTCACGCGCTCATGATCGGAATCGTAGCCACGGTGTGTCGCTAAATCGAAGGCTACGG
>CALQBB020000209.1 GCA_943328715.2 Polynucleobacter meluiroseus
CGGTACTGAATTCAAAATTGATTTCATCAGAACAAGAAGACAATTCTTTTTGTGTAATCGTTCCAGCCTTCAGCGCATTTTCTTTATTCACTTTCAGCGTAAAGCGATTAGACGGGAAGAAGCTGTATTTTTTTCCTTCGTCCGTCAACATATTGTTGTCGTCTCGAACAAAAGCCATGGCATCTTTAAAGTCAACGGCAGACCAAATCTTTTCGTATTGCTCAAGCAATTCTTGAAGTTGTTCTGCAGAACCGTTTTTAAACTCAACAGAACCACTTCTTGCTCCTTCAAACAACTTAAATACACCGAGGTATTTTTGAATGGTAGCTTGAATGAGGTTTGTTGTATCGGTGTTCGCAATTGCTGCTCGCGTCGCTTCAAATTCAGCATTTGTAATCGAAACGTTTGCGAAGATTTTTTGAACTTCTTGATCAAAATAACGTGCAGCTGTCACAGCTTCTGTTGGATTGTTTTCCAAGCGCATGTTCAATACCTTGTTGATCATTTCTTCACTGGCATTCATAGAGAATAATTGAAGCAATGGCATGAAATACACTTGATCTGTATTTCCTGCATACATCAAGATTTGATCTTCACGGAATTTAATCGGAAGTGGGTCAGAATCATAAGACTTCATTTTCATTTGATTCGTGTACCAGTCTGTCCCCATCAAGGATAAGTTACATACGCGAACATCTGTTCGTTTCCCCTCTACTTCTTGAAGGTACCAAAGAGGGAAGGTATCGTTGTCCCCGTTGGTAAAGATGATGCTATTTTTACCACATGACTGTAAGTAATTTGTCGCCAAATCTCTTGCGGATGTTTTTCCACTTCGGTCGTGATCATCCCAGCCTTGTACGCCCATAAGAACAGGAACAGCAACGCCAAGCGCACTAGCAAGCATGGCACTATTTACTTGAGATTTGATTTTACTTTGTACGAAGTTGTAAATCGCAAATACACCAACGCCAATCCACATCGCAAAGAAGTAGAATGAACCAGCATACGCATAATCACGTTCTCTTGGTTCCATTGGTTTTTGATTCAAATAAACCACAATGGCTAAGCCGGTAAAAATAAAGGCAAGTGTCAATACGAATGCATCTTTTGGCGCTTTGCGGTAGTGGAATACAAGTCCAATGATGGCTAAGATGAGTGGTAACAAGAAGAATTTGTTGTGTGCTGGATTCTCAGTTGTGTAGTGAGGTTGAAACTCTTGACTTCCTAAACGAGCTTCGTCTAGGAAAGAAATTCCGGAAATCCAGTTTCCATGAAGGTTATCTCCGTGACCTTGAATGTCGTTTTGACGTCCAGCAAAGTTCCACATGAAGTAGCGTAAGTACATCCAATTCACTTGGTAGCGCATGAAATAGGTGAGGTTCTCTCCAAAACTTGGCAAACGTTTTCCGTCACGACCAATTTCAGTGCTTGTTCCGTCATTTTCATCATATCCTGACCATTTCGCGTAACCTTGTTTGTGAACCGGACTATCGCCAGAGTACATACGTGGGAAAATGGTTGATTGGGCATAGGTAGCAACCGCACCATGTCGGATGGACGCATTACTCTCGTAATATTTTTCTTCAATGGAATAGGCTCCATCGTGTTCTGCTACCCATTTTTGAGCGTCCGCTTCTTTCGTGAAAGCTTTCACTTCCACATCTCCTTCAGTAATCACAAAACGACGCAAGTAATAAGCAGATAAATCTTTCCAAGCATCATTACTCAAAACACGCGCTCCATTTTCCGTCATTTCTTCGCCATTACGGAAGGAATTCCAATAATTCCCAAAGAAAATTGGAGCAGAACCGTATTGCTCGCGTTTCAAATAGGAGTGAAGTGTCACTAAGTTCTCAGGGTCATTTTCATCAAGAGGGGTATTGGCATTGGAACGAATAACAATGACTGCAAATGAGCTGTAACCAATCAATAGAAAAACCAATCCCATCATGGAATTGTACACTAATGTATTTCCTTTTTTTCTCGCCCATCGAACAAGAAAAACACAAGCGAAAATCAATAAAATGAAGAAGAATACCGTTCCAGAAAAGAATGGAAGACCGAGACTATTCACAAAGGCAACTTCGAAATTAGAAGCCATTGCAATGGATCCAGGAATAATCCCCTCCTGAATAAATCCGAGTCCAAATATGGAAATAACCCCAGTGAGAACAATCCCTTTCAAATTAACTTCTTCCTTCACTCGGAAATAAATCATGTATCCGATGGCAGGAACAACAAGGATTCCCAACAAATGGACTCCAATCGCAAGTCCAAGCATGAAGAAAATCAACAGGATCCATCTGTTTGGACGATAGTCATCTGATAATTCGCCAGAAGACAATAATCCCATTTCTTCGTCCCATTTCAAAATGGCCCAGAAAATGACAGCGGTAAATAACGATGCCATAGCATACACTTCTCCCTCAACAGCGGAAAACCAAAAGGAATCAGAGAATGTATAAGCCAATGATCCAATAGCAGCAGAAGCAAAAATGGCAATTTGATTACCACAAGTCAACTCTTTCTGCTGGGAAAGAATGATTTTTTTAATCAATAAGGTTAAGGACCAAAACATAAAAAGAATGGTCAAAGAACTGGAAATGGCTGAAAGAGCATTGATCCAAACAGCAACAGATTCAGGCGCTGCAAAGAAAGAAAATAAACGTCCCAAAACCATAAATAATGGCGCGCCAGGGGGATGTCCAACTTCCAATTTATAGGCAGCAGTTATATATTCCCCACAGTCCCATAAACTTGCGGTGGATTCAATCGTCATTAGGTACACGGTGCTTGCCATCAGAAAAACAAGCCAACCGAGTAGGGTATTCCATTTAGTATAATTCATGTGTATGCGAATTAGTTCTGTTTTTAGTACTGCGAATTTAAGAATATTCGCATTGAAAATGCACTCGTTAACAGCAATTCCGTCAGAACATCGAAATTATTTTTCAAATCTAGTTGCCAACAAGAAAAAATGTTATTAAATTTGCATCGCATTTGAAAAAATGTTGAATGGCCCATGGTGTAACTGGCAACACGTCGGTTTTTGGTACCGAAGAGTCTAGGTTCGAGCCCTAGTGGGCCAACTCTTTCAAACCAAAAAACCCTTGAAGCATTAGCTTTCAAGGGTTTTTTTTTGTTAACGATTTCGTTCCTCTTCTTCGTTGAAAACCAACAATGTATGTTTGATCATTTCATAGATTTGTTGGGGATTTAGTGCGTTTGTATTGGTGATCGACCCGAGTTGTCCGGTGTAGCTAATACTGCTAATTTTATCAAAATCCCAGAGTCTGATTTTGCGAGAATAAACTTTCTTTTTATCCGTATCAAAAGCTTTAATTTTCACTTTTACGGTTGGATGAATGTTTGTATATTGAACACCCATCGCGCCAAAAGAAGGGCCATTATAACCCTGAACTTTTATTTTCATCTTGACATACAGTTCCTCTTCATAGCCGAAAATCGCTCTTTTCTTTGTCATTTTTGGATAGCCGCCTGCATAGGTTCCCGTTTCCAAGGTTGTTC
>CALQBB020000210.1 GCA_943328715.2 Polynucleobacter meluiroseus
CGATGCGGCAAGTAGAAATAACGATCCGCCCATTCTTTAAATTTCGGGTAAAATTCATTGGAAAACTGGTCGGATGTATCTTTTAACTGTTGGTGAAAATCGACCGCTAATTGTCGATCTACGTAATGTGGCGTCAAATCAATTCCTCCGCCAAACCAATATGTCGCACCATTATCCAATTCAAAATAACGGACATTCATGTGGATAATTGGATGTCTCGGGTGTTTTGGATGCAAGACAATCGAAACGCCTGTCGCAAAGAAGTGTTCTCCTTCTAGATTCAATTGCTTTTTCATCGCTTGAGAAACTGAACCATGAACAGCTGAAAATGCCACTCCCGCTTTTTCAAAAATGCGTCCCTGACTCAACGTTCGCGTAAATCCACCGCCACCTTCTTCACGTGTCCATGGATCTTCCATAAACGTCGCTTCTCCGTCAATTTGCTCCAAGGCTTGACAAATATGCATTTGCAAGTCTCTATATGATTCCTCTATTTCTGTACGCGTCATTGTTATTCCGGCTTCGATTCAAATCCTTTGTAATCTAAAATATATCCTGCAGTATTTTGAAATCCATTACCGACACCTTGCTGAAGAAGTTGGTAATTACTGATAATTCCTGTTTGTTTATTCGACTGACTAAGTAACTGACGGCAAACCATTAAGGTAGCATCATAGCCTAAACAAGCCATTTTTGTCAAATCAGACGTGTAGACCTTGCGGTATTTTTTGTGCAAGGACATGACACTTGGGGAATGGTAGGAAAAATAACTCGGACTTGCATACGTAAATGCATACTCATTTTGGATGCTCCCGCTAACTTCTTTCCACTCTAACCATTCTTTCAGTCCATAAATGTGGACATGTTCATTTGATTTATATTTTTCTAACAAGGAAAGTACTTTTGCTTTATCCGTACTCAAGACCACATAAATAATGTCCGGATTCATGAATTCGTATTGCTTGTAGTTTTTCCACGTCGCTTCAATGATCTTCGCCTTGGAAACGGAAGATGGAACATTTCGGAATGCCGTTAAAAACAGTTGGTCCATTTTCATATCGGCCTCTGACTCTCCTTTGATGAGGACAACCGTCTGATCAACAAAATGATGGTGTACACTGGATGCCAACTGCTCCATCAGGTTTGAGGAAGAAGGCGAAAGACAAATCGCATTTGGATTTCCAAGCAACTCACTTTCCTTCATTGCTACAGGAAAAGCTACCCTTAACTCATTCTTACGGGCAAACGAACTGACCAATTCTGCTTCCCGTTGTTGAAGCGGAGCGAAAATAACATCCATGTCCAACAATTCTGGTTTGGCTAAAATGGCCGTTAGATTTTCACTCGCTGATTCATAATCGTACACGTGAAAAACAGCATTTAAGCCCAGATGAGTCAATGAATCCATAGCTAATTTTGCGCCCATATAGTATTCTAGCGCAGCACCAGAAACAAAGCGATTGTACGTCGCTGTGGAATCAAGATTCAAGGGTAAAAACAAAGCAATCTCGAATGATTTGCGTGCTGGAAATTGCAATTCATCCTGTATTTCTTCTACTTTTTTTGGTGGAACCGGACGAATTTGCACTCGTTCGACTTTTTCCTTTTTAATGGGAATTCGAACGGTTTGACCCGGACTCACACGACTTGACGTGAGGTGATTCAAGGCTTGAAGTTCCGGAACTGGAACCATAAAGCGTTTGGATAAAGTGTAAAGCGATTCTTGTGGCAAAACAACATGTGAAATCACCTGATCAGAAAACGAAACGTTAAAGGCTGATTTGGCTGCCTCACTTGGTTTTGGTATTTCCTGCTGCATGACCTCGACCGATGTAGACGTTTCATCCGTCTGAATTCGTGCTATGGCATTCGGAATGGTCAAGCGTTGGTTTAACTTTAATCCGTTTTTCGTTGATGGATTATACTTCATGATCGAATCCATGGAAACATCATACATCTTCGAAACGGAATACAAGGTTTCCTTCTGGACAACCGTATGTTTCACCGTTTTGCGTTGAACAGGAATAAATACAATCTCTCCAGTAGTTAATCCACGTTCGATTCCGGGATTCATGTTCAAAATATCCTCCGCCGGACAGGCATACATTTGTTGGAGTCCATACAAGTTATTGCCATCAGCAACGGTATGAATGTAACATTTCTTTCCCTCTCGTTCTGTAATCTGAGCGTATTGCTGACCATGGACCAACAATGCACTGAGTAACAAAAAGAACAATAAGGATTTTTTCATGAAACGAAGCTTATTCCCATTCAATAGTTGCAGGTGGTTTGGAACTAATGTCGTAAGTAACACGGTTAATTCCTTTCACTTGATTGATGATTCTGTTCGATATTTTCGCCAAGAATTCATACGGTAAATGACACCAATCGGCAGTCATTCCATCGGTAGATGTTACTGCTCTCAATGCAACCGCATTTTCGTAGGTACGTTCATCACCCATCACTCCTACGGATTGAATCGGTAAGAAGATCGCTCCCGCTTGCCAAACGTCGTCGTATAATCCATCTTCTTTTAATCCATCGATGAAAATCGCATCGACATCTTGCAAGATGCGTACTTTTTCAGCACTCACCTCTCCTAAGATTCGGATTCCAAGTCCAGGACCTGGGAAGGGATGGCGTCCAAGTATGCGCTCATCGATTTCCAGTGAACGTCCAATGCGTCTCACTTCATCTTTGAACAACAAACGAAGCGGTTCCACCACTTGGAGTTTCATGTAATCTGGTAATCCACCGACATTGTGGTGAGATTTAATCGTTTGTGAGGGTCCACCAGTCGCAGAAACCGACTCAATGACATCTGGATAAATTGTCCCTTGTCCGAGCCATTTCGCTCCTTCTACCTTCTTGGATTCTTCGTCGAAAACATCGATGAATACTTTACCGATTGCTTTGCGTTTTAATTCTGGATCTGTCAATCCTTTCAATGCTGCATAGAACAGGTTGGAAGCATCAACACCTTTCACGTTCAAGCCCATTCCTTTGTAGGACTCAAGAACTGACTGGTATTCGTTTTTACGAAGGAGTCCGTTATCAACAAAAATACAATGTAAATTTTCGCCAATTGCTTTGTGTAAAAGAACCGCTGCTACGGATGAATCAACCCCTCCTGAAAGTCCAAGGATTACCTTGTCATCTCCCAATTGCTCACGCAAACGTGCTGTGGTTTCCTCCACAAAAGAATCTGGCGTCCAATCACATGCGCAATGACAAATGTCCACGATGTAATTTTGCAAAAGAATTTTTCCTTCTGTAGAGTGATATACTTCTGGATGGAATTGAATCCCGTAGGTCTCTTCGCCTTCAATATGGTATCCAGCAATCTCGACATCGGATGTACTGGCAATGATTTTATAGTTACTCGGAATTTTTTTGATGGTATCTCCGTGAGACATCCATACTTGTGAACCGTTGGTCATTCCCTTTGTTAAGATGTGACTTTCATCCACGTAGGACAAATGAGCACGTCCATATTCACGGATGCTTGATGGCAATACTTCACCAC
>CALQBB020000211.1 GCA_943328715.2 Polynucleobacter meluiroseus
GCTTCATCGAACCAGCGAGAAAAGGCGGTAAATGGATTCGAACCAAGATCTGTCAACGATTCACCTTTGTCGAAATCCGCATGATTTTCACGGTATTTTTTCAACCATTCACTCATTCGGCGTCTTCGTTGGAATACGTATCCTCCATTTCACTTGCTTCGTCTGCATCTTCTTCCGCAGCATCCGATTCGAATACGTCTTCTTCGGTATCGTCGAAATCAGATCCAGAAGCAGAGAACACAGCACCAACAGGTGTGCGTTCTTCGATGTCGTCTTCAACAGCGATTTTTTTCATAGCTGGACTCTGAACATCTTCTTCGCGGTAAGGGAAAATCTCTACGATTGGAGAAGAAACGATGGAAGCAATCACGAAATCGATCATCATGGTCGACAAACTTTCCACCGTGCGCTCATACGCTTCTTTCACATTTGCTGCAGAAACCAAGAAGTTTTGAGAAACGGTTTTCGCTTTCTCTCCTTCTTCGTCCATGCGGTCGTAAGTCACCTTACATTTGAACCACGTTTCAGTATCGTCGTATTGAAAAATATCATGTAAATCCGTTCGTGCAATTCCCGTTACTTGGAACTCACCACGAATGGTCGTACCCAATTCCTCATAGATACGCGCCTCTGCATCCGTAAAGGTCATGGCAGCTAATAAATAAGGTTCGGAAACACGTTTAAACGATCCGTTTTCTAATTGTTTTGTGTATTTTACTTTAACGGTAAACCAACTATTCATGAGGTAATTTTTTAGCTTACAAAGATACTTGCTTTCAAGCGATTTACCTCAATTGTTGATAACATTTCGTGGGGAAAAGATGCATAAAGTATGCTGATCCCTTTTTTAAAGATTATCACCCTACACCTCGTTGCGTTACTTCATGCGTTTATCAGAAGTGAACTTGTAGTCCTTCCGTTTTCGGGACTTATTTAAAATTCCTTTGCTATGAAACCTATTTACTCTTTTTTACTCTTTTTCCACGCGATTTTTAGTCAAATAAATGCTCAAGTTAATTCCACGCAACTGGAACACAACAATGTTTCCGCACACATTTCCGATGCAGGGACCTATTTTTATAATTTCGTTAATGCTGAACCCAGATATGAGGTTCCCAAAGGATCTGGTCTGAATCCGATTTTCTCCACACAATTTTGGTTTGCAGGAAAGGACTCCTTGAATAACATTCATTTTTGTCAAGGCGGTACAAGCCAAGTAAAAGATGTGTTTAACGGTCCTTTTTCCGGTGTAGGAACCTATTCAACAAACGATTATCAAAATGCTTGGGGAAATTCTATGTGGAGCCTTTGTCAAACCGACATCGATCAATATAAGTTGTGGTGGGGATGTCAAAATGGACTCATAACAACTGGCTGTGGTTCGGTAAGTCCACCTTCAAATGAAGTTTTACAAACGATTTTTGATTGGCCCGCACACGGTGATGTTTCTGCAGGACAATCCTTTTATTTAGCACCTTTTTTCGATTTCGATGCTGATGGAAACTATGATCCAAATCAGGGAGATTACCCTATTATCAAAGGCTGTTGTGCCACCTATTTAATTCAAAATGATGTTGCGCAATCACATTCTTATAGCGGAACTGATTCCATAGGCATTGAATTACACCTAATGTTTTATCAATATCAAACATTCGACTATTTAAACGATGTCACCTTCATCGATGTAAAAGCAATCAACCGTGGCAGCACGAATTATCCAGAATTTGTACACAGTATTTTTGTGGATGCTGACCTTGGCTATTACGCCGATGATTTGATTGGATGTGATTCATCAAAAAACCTCATGTATTTTTACAATGGTGACAATAACGATGAAGCCAGTTTTTCCTCTTTAGGATATGGAATCGACCCGCCAGCAATCGGAATTGTTGGTTTAAAAGAGAACATGACTTCATCGGCCTATTACATGAACGGAGGTAGCAATCAGATTTCAGAAGAATGGAACATCATGAATGGCTTACAATTTTCCGGCGATCCATGGCTTGATCCAAATGGCAACGAAACTTCCTATTTATATTCAGGAAATCCGAACATACCATCAGAATGGTGTGAACTAAGTAATGGAAATCCCCCAGGAGACCGAAGAGGAATTTCATCGCTAAACCTTGGTGCTTTTAACAGTGGAGACACCCTTTTCCAGACCTACGCCATTAGTTATTCCAGAGTAGGTAACAACTTAGAAAATGTTCAATCGATCATTGATCTTGCCACTGATCTCAAAACATTTTACGAGAACGAATCCGACATTCCATGTCAGAATGGAACCTGGAACGTGAATGAAATTGAAAATCTTGAATTTACGATTGCACCAAATCCAGCGATCAACGAACTCAACATTGAATCAAGCTCTTTACTGGACCAACTCGAAATCTGTGACCTATCCGGACGCAGTTTAGCCACTTTCACCGATATACAAAACACCCATTTCGCTGTCGATTGTCAGTTCTTTAGTCCCGGTAATTACTTGCTGAAGGTGCACAGCGAGGGGAAAACAGTGGTAAGACAGGTGCGGGTGATGTAAAAAATAATTTTACAAAGCCACACCCCCTTTGATGAAAAATGACGTTAAAGGAAAATGTGATGTAATGAAACATCAATTACCTAACCAATCTTACTATGAAACTACTTCTACTCAGCCTTCTTTTCTGCAATATTGCCTATTCTCAATGGAGCCCGGTGCAAACATTTGATTCGGTTTCGCCTATTGATTTTATCATAGATTTCGATTTCATCAGTGAACAACGAGGATTTCTTATTTCATATGGCAATAACACAAATACTTTTTACCGCACGATTGATGGTGGAATTACCTGGGATTCTACCACTTCTGTAGAGGGATATTTTAGTAGTATTGTGATGGCGACGGATTCCATAATCTATGCTGCTGGTAATTTAAACATGACTCCGTTCGTACAGAACTATAATGAAAGCAAACAATTGTATCGTTCCTTGGATGCCGGTCAGACTTGGAGTCAACACGCAATATTCAACACATGGGGCCTATTGCAAAAGGATTGCATGGCCTTTACAAATGATAGCACTGGATTTGTCAGTTGTTCCGCAGGAATGTATTACACGAATAATTATGGAAACAATTGGAGTTTTCTGAACGACTCTTCAGGGCGATTTGCTGTCAATTTAGGTTCAGAAGTGGCAACATTTTACAACAGTGATGTCTATCTCACAGATGTAAACTCACTATCTGTTCAGACAAACTACCTGGATTGTTCTGGAATGGGAGAGGTTAAGCATGCCAGTTCTTATGGAGACACTCTTATCAGAAACAACTATATTGATAATGGTTGGGGGCCTAGTTTTAATGCACTTACCATTTCTGAACTTGGAGGAAATACAAATGTATTCCTCTTCCTTGACAATTACCTTTCAGACGTTGCTATTAATCCAAGTGGTATTTATGCAATAAACCAAAGACCATTGCGCAGCATGGACGGTGGTCAAAGTTTTTTCAAACAAGATTGTACCTTGCCATCTGATTCA
>CALQBB020000212.1 GCA_943328715.2 Polynucleobacter meluiroseus
CTGAAACCTTTGAAAACACTGAAATGGACTAGCCGTCCAGACCGCAAACGCTTCGTTAAAGACACGTCCTATATGGCTGTAGGAAATAGAGACCCTCGAGATGTATCAACTATCTTGAGGGTTTTGTTTTTTTAGGGACTTTTTATTTCTAATGATTCAAGGGACAACAAAGGGGACAACAAATCATCATTTGATCACACTAAAAAATTAAAAAATAAGATACGTCCTTCATAAATATAGGAAATAGAGAACCCTCGAGATGTATCAAATATCTTGAGGGTTTTGTTTTTTAGGGAAGTTTGATTCCAATTTAAAAAATGGACGGAACCGTGGACGGATTTCAACATTCCTAGATACTTAAACGAAATGAAGGAACGTTGACCTCCTTTCACTTTCGTATTCCAATAACACCACAAAAAAAATCAATCATAAAATCCCTTTCACGAATCAATTTAGAACCCAAAACTAGTTCACCTCGAAATGTATCCCTATCTTCGCGCCTTGAAAACAAAAACACTGATTCGTTCTTCGTTTCAGTTCGACACTTTGGACCTATGAAACGCATCAACGAATACAAGAAATTATTTCAAATTGAAAGTCAAATCGATTTGGCGGAACTAAAGCAAACTTACCGTAAATTGGTGAAGCAATGGCATCCGGATAAGTTTCAAGATGGAGATCCATTGAAGGAAGAGGCCGCAATTATGGGTCGACAAGTAACCGATGGATATCATTTCTTGGTGAGCATCGCTCCAGAAACGAAAGAAGCAAATTTGGCAGAGTATACAGCAACTATCAACGAATGCATGATTGCTGACTTCAAACACAAAGGACTTCTACTGGAAATCACCTTCACGGATGGATCTACCTACGAATATTTCGGAGTGAATACGAATGTCTACAAAAAACTAATTAATTCAGATAAACAAGTACGTTTTGCCAAACGATTTATCTACGAAAGTTATACATACCGTAAGTCGAAGAAGGCAACGGAAGAGTAGTGACTAGTGAGACTAGTAACTAGTGACTAGTGCCGAAACCAATTAGCACATTGGCACATTAGCAGATTAGCACATTAACACCTGACTACAAAGAATCGTGCCAGATTCGATACATTTTAACGAAAGGAATGTCGATTTACTTTCTTCGATGTCGAGCACGGAACCTGTTTCGAGCAACTGCTCACCAATGCTAAATTGACCTGTATGGATAAACAGAATGATTCGTTTTTGAGAAATGGAAACAGTTTCTATTTGCTCGGATTGTAATTGAAACGCGCGCAATTCTCCTTTCGCCTGCTCATTGAACATCACATTGAAATCACGTACTTTTCCAATGCTGCGTGTAGACCAAGACCCATCGAAGGTATCTTGATCGTAAGGATTTAGGTCTTTTTGATAGCGTCCTTCGTGAATCAAAGACAAAGATCCTTCTAAAATCATTAGGATACGTGTCAAACCACTAAAATCAGAAAAAGTACTCTCTTCAGCTTCCACCGTTGCGGTACTAATGCGGAAAATAAAATCGCGCTTGAGAAAATCACTGTCGGTTGGATACTTTATTAGTTCTGTTGTGGTTCCATTCGCCCAAGCCTTGGCTTGAAAGTGCTGAGCAGGATAATACGTTTGCTTCATGTGGATAGATTCTACTCAAAAGTACTTTTTTCATTTTTAAATCAGTGCATGAACATTAAGAATGGAATGCGTAAACTGCTCGACATGGAGAATTAGATTTAAACCGAGCCAATTTTACTAGTCACCATAAACTAGTTACTCAACACTAGACACTAGGAACTGGTAACTATTCCCTAAACAAAAAACATTTCTTACATTCGTAAAAAATTCCTTACATGAAACAATTCGTACTATATTTCTCCATCATTTTTAGCTTTGGTCTCGTTGCACAAGTTCCAAGTTATGTGCCGCAATATGGCTTATTGGGATACTATCCTTTTAATGGAAATCCAAATGATGTCAGTGCAAATGCAGCAAATCTCACAAACAATAATGCGGTTCTCACAGCAGATCGATTTGGGACAGCTAATTCAGCATATTCCTTTAATGGCATCAATCAGAATTTGATCAATTCCACACCGAACTTTTCTTTTAATCCCGCTTCGAGCTTTACGGTTTCCTTCTGGTACAACCGAAATAGTACCTCTGTCAATGGAGTACTCATCATGAATGCAACGAATGCAGCTGGAAATTTTATTTGGATATTTCAAGCAGGCGCAACGAATTCACAATACGGGACAAACAAGCAACAATTTGCTTGGATCTGGGCACCAACGACGTCCACAACAAGTGTTTGGACACACATCGTTTGTGTTTACAATGCAGGAGCAATGACCCTTTATAAAAATAATGTCCAAGTGGCAACTGCAACGTATACACATACAAACGTGACAAGCGCTGTGATGCCTTTGTACGTTGGACGAGGTGTTGGAGGAGATTACTACAATGGAAAAATGGATGACATTGGGATTTGTAATCGTGCCTTAACGACTTGTGAAATCAATGATTTATACAACAGTTCGAACTCGTTGACATCAGTGACTGCTGGTCCAGATGTCGTAAGTTGCAACAACCAAGCAATCACCTTGAATGGTTCTGGTGCTGTCAATTATTTCTGGAACCAAAATGTATCGAATGGTGTTCCTTTCACGCCTGCAACAAACGGAACATACCTTGTCACTGGATTCAACGCAAACGGCTGTTCTCAATGGGACGAAACAAACGTTACACTCGGACAACTTAGCATCAACGCCGGACAAGATTTATCTGTTTGTCCTGGTGATACAGTAACGCTTTCTGCGTCCGGAGCGCAAAGCTATACATGGAATAATTCCGTGAGCAATAACCAAGCATTTGTAGTAAACCAAAGCGGAACCTACATCGCAACGGGAGTTGATGGATCATGTACGGATACAGACACCCTGCAAATCAATATGCTTCCTTTGCCACAAATCAATGCCGGAAACGATACCGTACTTTGCGCAGGCGGAATAGTTACCTTGAATGCAACTGGAGGACAAAACTACCAATGGACGAATGGCGTTTCAAATGCGGTTCCATTTACAGCATACAATAGCGCTTCCTACATCGTGACTGGATTTAGTCCGGCTGGATGTGCGAATCAAGACACATTACAAGTTGTTGCGAATCCAGTTCCGAACATCAATGCGGGGAACGATGTTTCTACGTGTTCAGGTCAAGCAGTTGTTTTATCTGGAATCGGTGGATTCAATTTACAATGGAACAATGGCGTACAAGACAGCGTTCCATTTTATCCAACAGGAAACGGAACGTATGTAGTAACCGGAATGAGTAACGATGGTTGTTATGGATCAGACACCTTAAACGTAAGCGTTGGAACCTTGCCTGATATTTCCGCTGGAAACGACCAAGTGATTTGTCAAGGGGATTCAGTGGTTCTGGCTGCAAACGGTGGAGCAACGTATCAATGGAGCAATGGTGAACAAAATGGCGCAACAATCTTCCCAACGCAAAGCATC
>CALQBB020000213.1 GCA_943328715.2 Polynucleobacter meluiroseus
TATTCGAGTGAACGCACAAGTAATTCCAAATGAAGAAGTTGCAGCAGCTGTTTATGCATTAGAAGAAGGTTGTTCACTGTACATGAATGGACTTTTCATCGCAGAAAATGGCAGTTCCACCACAAAAATTGAATATGTTGGCGCTGCACCTATTGTCATCGAACACCGTTGGGACCTCTTCCAGAAAAATGAAGCGGCCATCGAATTGGATTTCTATTTAATTACGGACGAACGTAAATCACAGAAATTATCCAAAACAAATACCTTAATCGGACCAAGCGACTTATTATTCATTGAGAAAGGAGCATCCATCGAAGGTTGTACCTTAAACACGAATCACGGTCCGATTTACATTGGTGAAAATGCTGAAATCATGGAAGGGTCAATGATTCGAGGTTCCTTCGTTTTATGTGAAGAAGCTGTGGTCAAAATGGGCGCGAAAATCTACGGCGCAAGCACCATTGGACCTCATTGCCGTGTTGGTGGCGAAGTGAGCAATGTGATTTTCCACGCATTTTCAAACAAAGGACACGATGGATTCTTGGGTAATTCCGTTCTTGGAGAATGGTGTAACCTTGGAGCGGATACAAACTCCTCCAATTTAAAGAACAATTACAGCAGCGTTTCCAGTTACAGTTACGAATCCAAAAGCATCGAAGCAAGTGAACTACAATTCATGGGACTCTGCATGGGCGATCATTCAAAAAGCGCCATAAATACCATGTTCAATACAGCATCCGTTGTTGGATTTGCGGTAAATGTATTCTCGGATTCCTTTCCAGAGAAACACCTTTCCTCTTTTAGCTGGATTAACGGAAACGAACAGAGTGTTTTTCAATTGGACAAAGCCATTCAAGCAGCAAAAGCCATGATGGACCGTCGTCATGTGGATTTCACAGAAGCCGATCATAAAATCTTTGAAACACTGCATCAATCTAGGCCATAAACTGACGAATTTTCAGTCAATTCAAGCATGGCACAATGCTTGTCCAATTCACCACAGCTAGTTTCTACTTACGAAAGTTTGAGATACTCCAAACTAATATGACAACTTGTCGCAATAAAAAATATATGAGTGATTTATTTGAACACGGTTTTTTCGGGATGTCTGGCATGGAATCAGATGCAGAATTTATCCCTTTAATTACCGCTGAAGAGGAAGAAAATGTCAATAACCAAGAATTTCCAAACGAACTCCCAATTCTTCCTTTACGAAACAATGTACTTTTCCCAGGCGTCGTTATTCCCATTACGGTTGGAAGAGATAAATCGATTAAATTAATACAAGAGGCAAACAAAGGAAATAAAATCATCGGTGTCGTTTCACAAAAAAACCAAGAGGAAGAATCGCCTAATTTCGTTGACTTACATTCCATTGGTACGGTTGCTCAAATCGTACGCTTATTAAAAATGCCTGATGGAAGCTCGACCGTTATTCTTCAAGGAAAACGTCGATTTGAAATCGTTACGCCCGTTCAGACAGAACCGTACATGCGTGCCAAAGTGAACATTTTCAAGGAAATTCCATTTGAAAAAGGGAATCAAGAGCTTGACATTATGTTCAAGACAATCAAAGACTTGGCGCTTCAAATTATTCGCGAAAGTCCAAACATTCCTTCCGAAGCACAGTTTGCCATCGGAAACATCGATAGCCCAACGTTCCTAGTAAACTTCATCTCATCAAACATGAATGCAGACGTTGCCAAAAAGCAAGAAATGCTGCAGGAAATGGATGTCAAAAAACGGGTGATGATGGTCATGGAACATTTGACTCTCGAAGTGCAAATGCTCGAAATGCGCAACGAAATTCAAAACCGTGTGCGCAAGGACTTGGACAAACAACAACGCGATTACTTCCTTCATCAGCAAATGCGAACGATTCAAGATGAATTGGGCGACAATCCACAAATTCAAGACGTACGTGATTTCGAAGAACGTGCAAAGTCAAAGAAATGGGATGAGCGTGTAGAAAAATTATTCGTCAAAGAACTCGAGAAACTACAGCGCATGAATCCGCAAGGAGCTGAGTATACGGTTCAAATGAACTACCTAGATTTATTGCTAGACCTTCCTTGGGGAGTTTACACGAACGATAAACTTGACTTAAAACGTGCGAAGAAAATCCTAGAACGCGATCACTTCGGAATGGAAAAAGTCAAAGAACGCATTTTGGAATATTTGGCTGTCCTGAAACTGAAAGGAAACATGAAATCTCCGATTCTTTGTTTCTACGGTCCTCCAGGTGTGGGAAAAACATCCTTGGGAAAATCCATCGCTGAAGCCTTGGGAAGAAAATACATTCGCATGTCCCTTGGTGGACTACACGACGAAGCTGAGATCAGAGGTCACCGCAAAACCTATATTGGAGCGATGCCTGGACGTGTCATGCAGAATTTGAAAAAAGCAGAAACGGCGAATCCAGTGTTTGTATTGGATGAAATCGATAAATTAGGAAGAAATCACCACGGAGATCCATCCTCGGCCCTATTGGAAGTATTGGATCCAGAACAAAACAGCGCGTTTTACGACAATTACGTAGAAACAGAATTTGACTTATCGAAGGTTTTGTTTATCGCAACAGCAAATAGCTTGAGCACTGTTCAATCTCCTTTACTCGACCGAATGGAAATCATTGAAGTCAATGGATATACCATCGAAGAGAAAATAGAAATCGCTAAACGACATTTACTTCCCAAGCAGATTGCCGAACACGGTATCACCAACAAGGATATCCAAGTAGATAAAAAAGTGTGGGAGAAAATCGTAGAGGAATACACCAATGAATCGGGTGTCCGCGGTTTAGATAAAGTAACGGCGAAATTGGTTCGCAACAGAGCGCGTCAGATTGCTATGGAAGAAGAATTTACTTCCACCATCACCATGGAAGATCTCTTTACCTTCCTTGGAGCGGGAAGAGCACGAACAAAATACATCAATAATGACACTGCTGGAGTTGTGACAGGTTTAGCTTGGACATCTGTCGGAGGTGATATTTTATTCATTGAATCATCCATTACGAAAGGAAAAGGGAAATTAACCCTCACTGGAAATTTGGGTGATGTAATGAAAGAATCAGCTGTCATTGCCTTGGAGTTTTTAAAAGGACACAGTGAGTTGCTTGGACTCGAACAAGATGTCTTTGATGAACACAACATTCATGTCCACGTGCCTGAAGGCGCAACGCCAAAAGATGGACCTAGTGCCGGAATTACCATGTTGACTTCATTAGCTTCGGTGTTTACGCAACGAAAAGTCAAGAAAAACCTAGCGATGACAGGGGAAATCACCCTTCGCGGCGATGTACTTCCAGTTGGAGGAATAAAGGAGAAGATTTTAGCGGCAAAACGTGCTGGAATCAAGGAAATCATTCTTTGTGCGAAAAATAAACAGGACATCGAAGAAATCAAAGACGATTATTTGAAAGGAATTACCTTCCACTTTGTGAGTAAAATGTCGGAAGTATTAGACCTTGCGATGACGAATGAAAAAGTGAAAAACGCGAAGAA
>CALQBB020000214.1 GCA_943328715.2 Polynucleobacter meluiroseus
ACGGCATACGTAAATGGCATGTCAATCTATACCATTGCCACCGAGGAACACCGCCTGTTGACGGCATTAAATGGATTGTCGGATATTGAAATTTCCTGTCTCTATTATGATGAGGTTCAAAATGCAGTGTATATCGGTTATAAAAATGGGAATATTGACAAATATAAAAATGGAGAAATAGTCAATATTCCAGCTATCAAACTCGCTCAAATCTCGGTTTCCAAGCGAATTAACCGTTTTGAACGAAATGGAATGTACGTTTATGCTGCTAATGACTTCTCTATCGTACAACTAGATGCTGTCAAAAACGAAGTCAAAGAAACGTTTTATCCAACCAATTCCACCGAACGAATTGTCGATGTGTCCATTTATCAAGATTCCATTTATGCCCTAACTCCAACACAATTGTTTAAAGGCTTTCTGCCTAATCCAATTTTACCTGATTACTCTCAATGGGTACGAGACATTCGCTTGCCTTACCAAACAGCGAATAAATACACGGAAATGGATCTGTTTAATAATCGTTTGGTTGTTTTGAAAAAGTCGGATGAATACGGATCGGATTCTGTTTATCGCATCAATGCTTCAGATTTGGAACTTGTGACGAATTTGCCCTTTACTATTGAAATTAACTCCATTAATGTTGTGGAGAATTATTTATCCGTGAACGTCGATGGTGTAATTTACCTGTACAACGATAACCTGCAAATCCCCGAATCTTATGGAGCCGGAAACTTTAATGCCTGGTTTTCTTCTTCTCGTACCGCAAGAAATCAATCCGGACTTTGGTCCGCAGATTTGAAATATGGTTTGGTTATGTATCCGAATGAATTTGTCTACAAGTCCTATCCAATTGAAGGATCTAAAAACAACCAATTTTTTGCAATGGACGCACAAAATGGGAAATTAGCAATCGCCTCAGGACGCATCAATGGCGGCTTTCCGGGCTTCACCAGAAATGGTGTCCATTTTTATCAAAATGCGAATTGGGAACTCTTAAATGTCACCAATGTATCTCAATGGCCAGAACCTCAAATTTGGGATTTTATCGATGTAGCCATTAATCCAAATGACACATCAGAGGTAGCCATGTGTACCTATTCGTACCTTCCTTTGACCTTAATGAATGCCTCCGATACCCTCGTTTTTACGGGAGCAAATTCGCCAATAAAACCTACAAGTATTGGGAATGGATGGAGCCTGGTTTCCGATGTCCTTTTCGATAAACGAGGGAATTTATGGTCACTAAACGGGTATTCTGACCAACCACTGAAGGTGCGCGATAAAACAGGAGAATGGTATAGTTTTGATTGTGGACCGAATGCTAAGAATAAATCTACGACCAAGATGATTCAAGATTTTGATGAAATTCTGTGGTTCGCTACCAAATCGGATGGAATTATTGGTTATAATCACAATGGAACCATTTCTGACCCAAGTGATGATAAGGTTATTACCTTGGATGAAGGTGAGTTTAGCGGGAATTTACCCTCCATTGCCATTACAGCCCTCGCTGCTGATTTTGATGGAGAATTATGGATAGGAACTGAAACTGGTTTTGCCATTTTATATAATGCAGAGGCTGCATTTGATGCGCAACCCGGAGACTATAACACCCAGCAAATAAAGATTAATTTCGAAGGAAACGGAGAATATGTGCTGGGTAAAACGCACATCACGGATATAGAAGTGGATGGCGGGAACCGCAAGTGGATGGGAACCGCAAATGGTGGAATCATCCTCCTTTCCGCAGATGGATCTGAAATATTAGAACAATTCACCACTGATAATTCACCGATTATTTCAAATGTCATCGTTGACCTTCAATTGAATCAAGAAACGGGTGAATTGTACATTGTGACAGATAAAGGACTTGTTTCTTATCGTACAAATGCAACGTACGAGGACCCAGAATATTCGAATGTTATTGTTTTCCCAAATCCTGTGAAACCGAATTATTTTGGACCCGTAACGATTCAAGGAATCCGCTATGATTCAGATGTGAAAGTAACGGATGTTGCCGGAAACCTGATTTATCGAACGACATCGAATGGGGGAACAGCCACTTGGAACGCTCAAAATTTGAATGGTGAAAAAGTCCCAACAGGGGTTTATTTCATTTGGACGGCAACGAATTTCGATGGAAGAGATAAGAAAGTTGGTAAAGTCATGGTCATCCGCTAGACTTATTCCAAAACATCCTTATTTTTGAAAAAAAACGCCATGAAAAAAATCTTTTTCTCCTCCTTGTTTATTTTGTTGACTCAACAAGCTTTCTCCCAAAAAGTGTTCTCCGTTAATTACGCTAATCAAGCGGATGTAAAAGTCTATGTAGTGAAATATGAAAACCAAGCAGATCTTAAAGTATTTAAGGTTAAATACGAAAACCAGGCTGGTGAAAATAATGGCAAATGGTTTTTTACACAATATGAAAATCAGGCGAAAAAATCCATTTTTTTTGTTCCCTATGAGAATCAAGCGGACTTAAAAATATTCTTTGTGGATTATGAGAATCAAGCCGGATGGAGAAATGCTGCTAAAAAGCAACTTTTATACTAAATGGCAACGATTGACTTGCTTCTAGAGTGGACAGCTGCTACAACTGGTGCTGGATACCTCTTTCTAGTGGCAAAAAAGAACAAATGGGCCTGGTTATCCGGTGGAATCAGTTCCTTCATCTACATACTTGTTTTTTATCGTTCCAATTTACCCGCACAGTCCTTTCTATCCGTGGCATATGTCCTATTGAGCGCTTTCGCCTTTTGGTCTTGGAATCGGGAAGATGAGATTACGTTGATATCGTGGAAACTGAAAAAGCACTTGTTTGCGATTCCGAGCATCCTGTTAATCGGAATAGGTATTTCTTGGTTAACATTAGGGTCGTATCAGGAATTTGCTCATAAACAAAAAGTTGTTTGGGATGTGTTCATAGCTTTATTCTCCTTATTTGCCACGATTCTCGGCGTACTCAAAGAAAAATCTAATTGGATCTATTGGTTATTCATTAACTTGGCGTGTATCGTCTTGTATTTGAATGCAGCTTTATACGCAACAAGCATACTTTATACTGCTTATTTCCTTCTTGGTATTTATGGATTTCGCGAGTGGTACAAAAAACCGATTACACCATGAGAATTGCGTTCACCGGTCCAGAATCTTGCGGAAAATCAACCATGGCTCAATGGTGCGCGCAACAGTTTGACCTCCCATTAAGCGAGGAATTTGCACGAGAATACCTAAAAGACAAAATTGACTACGAAAAGAACGACCTCGATGAAATCACCCATGGCCAGGTAGCTGATTGGCTGTTGAAAGGTGATCATTTCATTGCGGATACAGAAATGACGGTCATGAAAATATGGTCAGAATTCCGCTATCAACATGTGTCGACGTTGATTCTGGATGCCTGCGCAACGCAAAATTTTGATCACTACTTTCTCTGCGCTCCAGATATTCCTTGGGAACCAGATCCCTTGAGGGAGAACCCTTCGAACCGTCAGGAA